>CAYNQW010000062.1:0-9343 GCA_964399415.1 uncultured Hyphomicrobiales bacterium | reverse complement strand
CTCGAAGAGCGGCTCAATGACCGGATTCTTTACACGGCGTTGAAATCACAGATGGCAGGTGTGCTGATTATTTGTACGGTGATGGGATTGATGTTCAATTACTTTTGAACATTGAAGCTTTGTAGACGCATCAATCCACAAAGGCGCGTTCAACAACAAATTCCCCGGGGGTGCTGTTAGACCCTTCCACAAATTCCATCGCTTCAAGCCGATCTTTTACATCATTAAGCATCGCCATAGAGCCGCAGATCATCACTCGGTCTTGATCACGATCAAGGCCATTTCTTCCGAAGAGATCATAGAGTTCGCCGTTGTCTATCAAGGCGGTAATGCGACCGGTCAAAGGCGATTCATCGCGGGTGGTTGTGGTCACCAAATGCAAGCGATCCGCCGCAAATTCCCCCACCAAAGGGTCTTGTTTGGTGGCGGCAACGGTGTTGATGGAATAGGCCAACTCCGCTTTCTCGCGGCATGTATGGGTCACGATCACTTGGTCAAATTTCTCATAGGCTTCAGGGTCGCGGATGAGCGAAGCAAAAGGCGCAAAGCCCGTGCCCGTGGAAATCATCCATAATGTCTTACCGGGCAGAAGCGCGTCTAACACCAATGTTCCAGTTGGTTTTTTACGCATTAAGACCGTGTCGCCTTTGTTGATTTTTTGCAAATGTTCGGTCAGAGGGCCGTTTGGAACTTTGATCGAATAAAACTCAATCGTATCGTCCCAAGATGGGCTGGCGATGGAATAAGCGCGGAAAACCACCTTGTCACCATCGTTTTTTGGCGGCAGGCCGATCATGACAAATTCACCTGAACGGAAGCGAAAACTGGCTGGCCGTGTGAGACGAAAGCGAAACAACCGGTCGGTGTAATGTTCGACTTCGGTCACGGTTTCAGCAAAAACATTGTCAGGAATCGTGGTCATGCAGAGGTCTTTCGATCAAAACTTTGTCATTCGTAAACTAGGCACATACATAGGCAGGCTTCGTCAAAAGCGCAAGTTTCTTGAGCGATTCCGGAACAGGCTTTGCATTCGCGCTTGATCCATGCAAAATTATTTCCCAGATGATGGAGAACGGCATGACGAATATTCTGCTTGAAGAAAAACAAGGTGACTTGGTTATTCTCACCATGAACCGGCCACAGGCGCGCAATAGTCTTTCGATTGCTTTGATGGCGGCCTTGCAGGATGCTTTTGACCGATTGTCCAAGGATAACAGCGTTAAAGCCATTGTTCTGGCGGGGGAAGGCCCGGCTTTTTCCGCTGGCCATGATCTTAAGGAAATCTCTGCGGCGCGTTCAGGCAACGACCGCGGCAAATCATTTTTCATCGAAACCATGACGGCTTGCGCCACCTTGATGCAAACCGTGGTCAAATGCCCAAAGCCGGTCATTGCGGCGGTGGATGGCATTGCCACCGCGGCGGGATGCCAATTGGTCGCAAGTTGTGATCTGGCTGTGGCTACGGCCAACAGCCGCTTTGCAACGCCGGGGGTTAATATTGGCCTGTTTTGTTCCACGCCAATGGTCGCTGTGTCGCGCAATATCCCGCGTAAACGAGTGATGGAAATGTTGCTGATGGGTGAGATGATCGCCGCCGATACAGCGGCGGATTGGGGGTTAATTAATCGGGTGGTCAATGAAGGCGAAGCGCTTGAAGAGGCCATTGCGATGGCTGAGAAGATTGCCGCGAAATCGCCCGCAACCGTCAAAATCGGCATAGAAGCCTTCTACAATCAAGATGAAATGCCCCTTGATCACGCTTATGCTTATACCGCTGAAGTGATGGTGGAAAATATGCTGCACCATGACGCCGAAGAAGGCATCAATGCCTTTATTGAAAAACGCAAACCGCAATGGCAAGGCTGATTATTCCAATTTTTTTCAAAACAGGATGTGTTATGACCACGATAAATACGGCGATTGATACCGCAAGACGCTGCTTTCTTTCTTTTTTTATTTTTTTGACACTGATGATGGTATTTCCAATGACTGCACAATCCGACGACTTAGGAATCGAAGTTTTAACCGCTGGCCAAGGCGAGATCGCCAAGGTTGGGCAACGGGTGACGGTGCATTACGAAGGTCGCCTTGAAGACGGAACGATGTTTGATTCATCCGTCCAACGCGGACAACCCTTTGAGTTCACTTTGGGGCGTGGCCAAGTCATTAAAGGTTGGGAATTGGGGGTCGAAGGCATGGCCATCGGTGAAAAGCGTCAATTGACGATCCCGCCTGAATTGGGCTACGGGACTCGCGGGGCAGGGGATAAAATTCCACCAAACGCGACGCTGGTGTTTGAGGTGGAATTGTTGGCTTTGGCGGAAGCGGTGGCTTTGGGTCAAGCCAGTCCTGAAGAATTTAAGACGGCCATGGCAGAAGGCGTTGTGGTAATTGATATTCGCCGTGAAGATGAATGGCGCGAAACGGGCGTGATTGAAGGCGCACAAACCATCACAGCCTTCACCGAAACCGGGCAATTGCATCCTGAATTCCAACAACGGTTCTTTAACCTTATTCAAAGCCCTGACACGCCGATTATGCTTTATTGCCGAACCGGCAACCGCACCAACAGCCTGGGCAATGCGCTGATTGATCAATTGGGGTTCAGCAAAGTCAGCCATTTGACCGATGGTATTGTGGGCTGGACAAAAGACGGTGAGCCAACGGTGCCTTGGCAAGAGTAATCTTAAACAGATCAAAATGATCCCGGCAGGACTCGAACCTGCTGCCTCAAGATTAGGAATCTTGCGCTCTATCCTGATGAGCTACGGGACCATGCCTTGTTATCACCTGAGGGCTGCATTTTGTCAATTTCACCCCGTGCTTTGCGGGATGGCTTAACCGCGCAGGATGGGAAATTCATCCCCGCTTAAAACGTCGCCATGGTTAAGGGTGACGCCCGGGAAAGGCGGTGACGTGACAATGCCTTCACGCCGCACAAAATGCGTATCATCCCCCACCAATCTTAGCGAAAAGGCACGCCGTTGATTGCTTTTGCTGGTATTGGCGGGCGCGCCGTGGATGGTGCGATAATCAAAGGCAATCGCATCGCCGGGTTGAACCGCCCAGCCGAGAATTTCATAATCATCGCGGTTGCCATTGATATCTGGGATTTCTTCAAGCCCGTCATTGTCGTTCAAAGCAGAGCCATCAAAGCGTTGTGGGCGGTAAAATTTATCCCAATGATGCGAGCCGGAAACAAACTCCAATGTGGTTTCTCGCGGCACCTCATCGAGAGGGATCCATAAACTGACGGTCTTGGTGCTGTCCACGCAATAATAGGGCGCGTCTTGATGCCATGGTGTTGGCACGCCAGTCGCGGCCTCTTTGACCAGCACATGTTCATGGAACAATTGAACTTGTTGGCTTTCCATCAATTCCGCGCCAAGAGCCGCCGCATCAGAATTAAAAATAAATTCTTTATATTCAGGGATGCGCGCCCAGTTGCAATAATCGACAAAAAAGCGGCCACCGCCCTCCTTGCCTTTATAAATGCGAGCATTGGGGTCAGGATCGGCCATATTGGCATCAATGCCAGCGCGAAGCACGTCAACCCAATCGGTGAAGACGTCTCGAAGGACGGTGACGCCTTTTTCCTTAAACTCCGTGATCTGGCCTTCGCTCAGCAATTTTGCCATCAAAACCTCCTGCAAATTTTCTTAGCATTACAACAATTCGATTATAAAAACACAACGTGCCAGATCAAGTCTTTGGAGTTTACGCTTCTTTATTTGGGATAACCTCATAACCAGCTTCTTCCGGTTCATCATCCAGAATTTCCGCTGGAAAACCCGGGGCCAAGGCTTTGAAACCCACCTGATCTTCAAGGCGGCGAATGATGTTTGGGGAAAATTCCCGAGAGCCATATTTAGCAATGCCATCTTTGAAGATATCCACCATGAGTGGTGAGATTTCCAAAGGCACGTTATGATCATCAGCAATCTTTTGGAACAGACCAATATCTTTGAGCACCAAGTCCATGGTGAAATTGATATCCCGGCTGCCATTGAGGATCACTTGGCTTTCGGTTTCATGGACAAAGGACGTTCCCGATGAAATTTTAATCGCTTCATAGGTGACGCCAAGGTCTAACCCTGCGGCCTTCATGGTGATGAGCGCTTCAGCGCAAGTCAGCAAATTGGCGGTGGCGAGATAATTGGTCATCACTTTAAGCACCGACGCTGAGCCTAATTCACCGGTGTGCAACACCCGCCGCCCTAAAGTGGTTAAAACCGGCAACATGCGATCAAAAACATCGCGGTCACAGCCGGCAAAGATTGAAATATTCCCCGTGGCGGCGCGGTGGCATCCGCCAGAGACAGGGCAATCCACAGGAGATGCCCCTTTGGCGCGGACTTTGTCGCCGAGGCGTTTGACTTCATTGACATCGGTGGTGCTCATTTCCGCCCAGATTTTCCCAGCGCTCATGCCCGCCAAGAGACCGTCATCTGCTTCCATGACCGCGGCGCTGGCGGCAGGCGATGGCAAGCAAGTGATGACCAGATCACAGGCTTCCATCATGGCTTTAGGGGACTCGCCCCATGACGCGCCTTTTTCGATGAATGGCGCGGCAACATCGCGGTCAAGATCGCGAACCGTCACGTCAAATTTGTTGCGTATCAAACTGCCGGCCAATTTACCGCCAACATTGCCTAGACCAATAAATCCTATTTTCATGGCATCCCCCTCATGAAGAATTAATTGACCTGATTGAGGGGTAATTTCTCCGTCTTTTCAAGCAAAATCGTCTAAAGATTATGACGATCATAAAGGCGGTCGATCTGATCCCTGAAATCACGCCGAATGATGTGCCGCCGAATCTTCAACGTTGGGGTAAGGCGTTTATTTTCAACCGTGAATCCATCATCAGCGAGAACAAAGCGGCGGATTCGTTCCACGGTCGTCAGGCGTGTATTGGCGGTGTCGATATCGTTTTGAATGAGACTGATCATTTTATCTCGGCGGCCATTGGCACTAGCGACACAAGATTCGGATGGCACCACCACCGCCACCAACCAAGGGCGCCGATCACCATCCACCATCGCTTGGGCAATATTAGGCTGACTGGTGAGGCGTTCTTCAACCCGCATGGGCGAAATGTTCTCACCGCCAGAATTGACAATAATATCCTTACTGCGGCCAATGATGGTGATATAGCCATCATCATCCATTTCAGCCAAATCACCAGTATGGAGCCAGCCTTTTTGAAGAACCTTGGCGGTATCTTCGGGGCGATTCCAATAGCCTTGCATCAGCAGATCACCGCGCACCAGCACTTCGCCCGTTGGGCTTAGTTTGACCCGCACCCCGGGGAGAGCTGTGCCAACGCTTGTGATGCGAATATCATCAGGGGGGCTGGCGCTGATCACCGGTGAGGCCTCAGTCTGGCCATAGCCCTGCACCAGCGGCAGGCCAAGGGCGAGAAAAAACCGCCCAACACGAGGCGGAAGCGCCGCCCCGCCGGAGACCATGATTTTCAACCGCCCCCCAAAATGCGCTTGGATTTTGCGGCGAACCGTATAATCGAGCAAGCGATCCATGAGACTCTGGATCAAAGGAAGACGAGTGTTGGTGGCGCGTGCGTGTCCTAATTTCAACGCCATATGCGCCAATCGCTGGGCAAAGCCGCCAGAATTGTTGATGGATTGATGGATGCGATCATGGAGAATTTCACAAAGTCGAGGCACGGCGGTCATCATCGTGGGTCGGACTTCTTTGAGGGTTTGCGCCAATTGATCTGGCGCGGTGAGATGATAAATCTCAGAGCCTAATAAAATCGGCAGGTAAAGCCCGGTGGTATGCTCATACGCATGACTCAACGGCAAGAGCGACAAAAATGTTTCATGACCCAAATCAAGCCCGCGAAAGCGTTCTTCGGCGGATTGAATATTATGCAGGATAGACCGATGGCTCAGCATCACGCCTTTCGGTTGGCTATCGCTGCCCGATGTGTAGATCAGGCAAGCGGTGTCGTCTTTTTTGATTTTGTTGATCCGCGCGTCCAGATCGATGGCGTAATGATGCCCGTCTTTCATCAATTGTTGCCAAGAAATAATGGCGAGTCCTGCGGGTTGATGGATGGTCTGCGATTTTTCAACCATGATCATAAGACGGCATTGGGCGGATTTTTCAGCGGCACCTTCCGCAATCGACGCCAATCGCTTGGTCGAACAAATCACCGCCACCGCGCCGCTATCTTCTAAGATATGAAGGTGATCGTTTTCGGTGTTGCTGGTGAAGGCTGGAACGCTGATCGCGCCAATGGCCATGATGGCTAAATCAGCGACCACCCATTCTAAGCGATTCTCAGAGATAATCACCACGCGGTCGCCTGCATTGATCCCCCGCGCGATCAGGCCCGACGCTATGTCTCGGATTTGCTGGGCGACCTCGTTATAGGTCAAGCCAATCCAATTGTTGTGAATTTTATTCCAGATGAATTTTCGCGGCCCATGCGACGCCACCTGATCAAAGAACAGGCGCGGCAGTGATTTTATGACAGCGGCATCGGGCATCGTATGATTTCCAAGTTATTAGAAAATCTTAACAGAGGAAAAAAGCAAGGCCAATACTCCCAATTCATCTGGACAGCATCAAATCAGCCCATATTGAGGCGGCACAGCACATAAAGGCTGGCTTTAGGTGATTTTGTCGCGCCTTTGGCATATTGCCGATTGCCTCGGCAAGGTTATATTGAAGGTCTGACCGCCAATTTATGATGTGAAACTTTGGAGTTTTCCATGCCTGACACCCTTTCATCTTCCTTGCCTGAATGGTCCTTGGACGATCTTTACCAAGGGTTTAACGCCGATGATTTATTGGCGGATCAGCAATTTGTTCGCGATGCGGCGGATCGCTTGGCCAAGGCTTGGAAAAATTCCCTCTATCAAGCCAGCGCATCCGAATTGGCTGAGGTGATCTCAACCTATGAACAAATCAGCGAAAAATTAGGCCGGATGACCAGTTTTACCGATCTTGCTTTTGCCGCGGATATGAGCGAAGCGGAAACCGCAAGGCAAGCGCAGATGATGCGCGAATTGGAAAGTGAGATCAGCGCCAAATTGGTCTTTATTGAATTGGAATTGGCCAATCTCGATGACGCGGTGATGGATCAGCATCTTTCTGAGCCAAAACTGGCTTATTGGCAACCTTGGCTAAGGATTGTTCGCGCCTTTCGGAAGCATCAATTGTCGGAAGACATGGAAACGCTTTTGCTGGAACGTCAACCTTCTGGGCGGGCGGCTTGGATACGTCTGTTTGACGAAACCGCGGCAAGCCTGAAATTTCCCATCGACGATGCCATGGTTGGTGAGGCCGAAGTGCTTGATATGATGAGCGACCCTGACCCGGTTGTGCGTGAAAAGGCAGGGCGATCACGATCAAAAGTGCTGGCAGAAAACAGCCGTTTGATGACGCTGATCTTTAACACCATCGCCAAAGACAAAAGCGTTGATGATAAATGGCGCCACTTTGACCGCCCCGTATCATCGCGCAATTTGGCCAATGATGTTGAAGATGAGGTGGTGGATGCCTTGGCAACGGCGGTGACGCGCCGCATGCCAGATTTAACCCATCGTTATTATGCTCTAAAAGCCCGTTGGATGGGCAAAGAGCAATTGCCTTGGTGGGATCGCAACGCTCCGGTTCCGGGCGAAGACCCCCGCAAGTTTTCTTGGGATGAAGCCAAGGATTTGATTTTATCGGCGTTTCGGGAATTTGATCCCAGCATGGCGGAAATCGCAGGCTGGTTTTTTGAGCGCGGTTGGATTGACGCGCCAACCCGAGATGGCAAAGCCTCTGGCGCGTTCAGTCATCCCACCGTGCCTTCAGCGCATCCGTATATTTTGATGAATTACAGTGGCAATACCCGTGACGTGATGACCCTTGCCCATGAATTGGGGCATGGCGTCCACCAAGTTTTGGCCTCCCACGGGGTCATTTGATGTGTTCAACGCCCTTAACCTTGGCGGAAACCGCTTCGGTTTTTGGCGAGATGCTGGTGTTTCGGAAATTGCTTAGCCTGACGGAAGACCCTGTTCAGCGGCGGGCGCTGCTGGCCAATAAGATTGAAGATATGCTCAATACCGTTGTCCGTCAGATTGGCTTTCATAATTTTGAAACACGCTTCCATGATGCCCGCAAACAAGGGGAATTAACGCCGGAACAGATCGCTGATCTCTGGATGGAAACCCAAGCCGATGCTTTAGGCCCGGCGATTCAGATGGATGAAACCTATCGCCCGATATGGGGATTTATTCCGCATTTCATCCATGTGCCATTCTATGTTTACGCTTATGCTTTTGGCGATTGTCTGGTCAACGCCTTGTGGCAAGTCTACACCCAAGCCGAAGATAAAAGTGATTTTGTGGCAAACTACCTCGATTTATTGCGGGCTGGCGGGGTCAACCGCCACGATGTTGCGCTGGCGCCGTTTGGCCTTGATGCACGCCAAGAAACATTCTGGGGGCTTGGCCTTGATATGATCGCGGGCATGATTGATGACCTTGAAGCGATGTTGGCAAAGGAGCAGGGCTGATGGCCTCGGATAACGCTAGTGTTTCAGGGCGCTTCCGCCGCTACGCCAAAGTCACGGGAACCATGGGCAATCTGGCGGTTAAGATGGCGGGGGAACGCTATCTTGGCCTGAAAGTCGACCGCGAAAAACACGCCGCTGAATTGCGTGACGCCCTTGGTGGATTAAAAGGCCCGTTGATGAAGGTCGCGCAGATACTGGCAACCATCCCAGAAGCCTTGCCGCGTGAATACGCTGAAGAATTGGCCAATCTGCAAACCGACGCGCCATCAATGGGGTGGCTTTTTGTCAAACGCCGCATGGCCGCAGAATTGGGCGCAGATTGGCAAAGCCAATTCGCCAATTTTGAAAAAACTGCCGCCGCCGCCGCGTCCCTTGGCCAAGTGCATCAAGCGGTCAGTCATCAAGGCGAAACCCTTGCGTGCAAATTGCAATATCCCGATATGGCCAATGCCGTCGAAGGTGATTTGCGGCAGCTGAAATTAATTTTGTCGCTCTATGAACGCTATGACAACGCCATTTCAACGGGTGAGATTCATCAAGAATTGGCGGAACGCTTGGCTGAAGAATTGGATTATCGCCGCGAGGCCAGCAATATGAGGCTTTATGCTCATATGCTGAAGGATGAACCTGGTGCTAATGTGCCTTCGCCGGTTGAAGACTTGTCGACAGACCGATTGCTGACCATGACTTGGGTTGATGGCATGAGGCTAAAACGGTTCATCGAAGAAACGCCCGATCAAGACGCGCGTAACGCCGTGGCGGTCAATATGTTCCGCACCTGGTATGTGCCGTTCTATTATTATGGCG
>CAYNQW010000061.1:0-9705 GCA_964399415.1 uncultured Hyphomicrobiales bacterium | reverse complement strand
ACGCTTGAATTGGTGGAATGCTTTAACAGCACCACCAACACCTGCCCTTTAATCAGCCAATGTAAACTTAACGCCACGCTGATGAAGGCCATGAATAGTTTTATGGCTGAGATGGATAAAGTCACGATTGCTGACATCACCTCTAATCAGAAGCAATTGCTAAACTTGCTCAAACCTTGATCAGATCCATTCGCCGGATTTAACCGCCGCTTCAATCGCGTCAATTTCATCTTGCGGCAATCCATAATCTTTGGCGGCTGATTGCGCGGAGATATAGCCTCGCGCCAGATCACGTTTGACCAAATTTGGGTCACGCTCTGCGGGATTGCCATAGCCTGCACCGCCGGGGAACGCCATCATCACTTTGCGGCCATGGGGGACAAATTGCTTGCCCTTTACACGCATTTTAGCGCCGTCATCTTGAGCGATGGTGGTCGGCGCGCCAGGCTCACCGCCACGCCGTCCCCGTGCTGGATGATCCCCACGATCAAACATCGCTTGCAGGTCAAATTCATGCCCATCAAGCGCACCAACTTCCATAAATTGACCAAGACCGCCTCGGGTTCTGCCCGCGCCGCCGCTATCTGGGCGCAGTTCTTTTCGCCAAATGATCACAGGCCCAGCGTTTTCCGTCGCTTCGATCGGCATGGTCATCACCCCGGATGGAAAAGCGGTGGCGTTAAGCCCGTCATGGTTTGGCCTTGCGCCTGAGCCGCCGGAATTAAAGGTTAAGACTTCCGACCGCCGGGCATGGGGAGGCGCGGGGGCATCGGTGCGCGGCCGGACGCTCATCTGGAAATTGCACAAGCACCCCGCCCCTTCCGCTGGCACCAACCCCGGCACAATTTTGTCGAAAGCATCAAACACCGTGTCGGGAACAAAATGCCCAACGATATGCCGCAACGCCACTGGCGCGGGATGCACGGCATGGACGATGGTATTTTCTTCGGCGATGATCTCAAATGGCGCTAAACTTGCGGCATTGTTTGGGATCTCCGGCGCAATGGCAACTTTCAGCGCGTAGCAAGCATAAGCCTTGGTGTAAACCAAAGGGCAATTGATCCCTTTTTGATCGACCCCAGATGTGCCGGTAAAATCACTGATAATCTTATCCTCTTGGATTGAAATTTTAACCCGCAGGGTGATGGGCTTATCAAAACCATCAACGGTCATTTCCCCAGTGGCTTCTGTTTTTGGCAGCGCATTGATCCGCTCAAGGGTGGCTTGGCGCGAATGGTCAAGGATAAACTGGGCAATGTCATCAAGAGTCGAAAGATCGAATTCCATCATCATATCAATCAGGCGGCGGTGGCCAATCTCATTGCAGGTGGCGAGCGCGTAAATATCGCCGATCAATTGATCCGGCTCACGGACATTGCCACGGATGATTTTAATCAGCGTTTCGTCAACCTCACCACGTTCGGCAAATTTCATAATAGGGATATAAAGCCCTTCTTCATAAACGCTTTGAGCATCAGCTCCAAACCCACGCCCGCCAATATCGACAATATGCGCCGTGCAAGCAAAAAACCCAACCAGCACCCCTTGATGAAAGGATGGCGTCACCATGGTGATATCATGCAAATGACCCGTGCCTTCCCACGGATCATTGGTGATATAAACATCGCCTTCAAACATATTCTGGCGACCGATCCGGCGAATAAAATGCGCCACCGCATCGGCCATGGCGTTGACATGCCCCGGCGTGCCTGTCACCGCCTGCGCCAACATTTGACCATGGGTATCATAGACCCCGGCGGACAAATCACCGGCTTCGCGAACCGAGGTAGAAAACGCTGTTCTTACCAACGCTTGCGCCTGCTCTTCGACGATTGAAATCAAGCGATTCCACATCACCTGATTGGCAACTGTTGATGGTTTTTTGCTCATCAAACGTCTCCTTTGACGATCACATCAATGCAACCATCAGGCTGGCAAATGGCCATACGGCTGGTGGGCACGATAATCGTGGTTTCCGCTTCTGTGATCGCGGCTGGCCCTTGAGCATATTGCCCCACGCCCATGGTCTCACGATCAACAATTTGAGTGTCCAGATAGGCGGCTTTATTGGGGTCAAACACCGGGCGTTTGCTCATCACTGCTGCCGCCGCGACGGCTGATGCAACATCAATCGGCTCAACCTTTTCCGGCGGGGTTGTCGCGTTAACCGACCAAACGGTGATTTCAATATCCATCCCCGCCACAGGGCGGCCGAAAAGTTTCGTGTAATCCTCTTCAAACCGCGCTTCGAAAACTGCCACATCTGGGGACATGGCTTGCGCTTCGGTCAATGCGATGGGGATCTCCCAGCCTTGCCCTTTGTAGCGCATATAGACTTTGAACTCGTGCAAGATCGGGCTGGTGGCATCGCATGACCGAACAAAAGCCGTGGCTTCATCTTTTAACGCCGACAACAAATCTTTCACTGGGGCGGGGTCAAAATCACTCAATTTGACGTAAACCGAACGATTGGCTTCAAAACTATAGGGCGCGCGCAAAAATCCAATAGCAGAGCCGACCCCAGCACCGGGGGGCACCAACAGACGCTCAACCCCTAATTTTTCACAAAGCCGCCCAGCATGAAGAGGCGCCGCGCCACCAAAGGCGATCATCGTATATTGGCTGAGGTCTTCGCCATTTTCCACGGCATGAACGCGCGCGGCATTGGCCATATTTTCATCAACCACTTCCGCCAAACCAAAAGCTGATTCCTCGGCATCCATGGAAAGCGTCTCGCCAATATAATCATTGAGCGCCTGACGTGACGCGGATGGATGCAATTGGATCGACCCGCCTGCAAAATTTTCCGGATCAAGTTTGCCCATGACCAAATCCGCATCCGTCACCGCGGGTTGATTCCCCCCACGGCCATAACAAGCAGGACCCGGTTCAGACCCTGCGCTTTCAGGACCAACCCTGATTTGACGCATACTATCGACTTGAGCGAGGGAGCCGCCGCCGGCGCCGATCTCAACCATGTCGATCACGGGGATGGAAATGGGCATCCCAGAGCCTTTCTTAAAGCGATAGGTTCGCGCCACTTCAAAAACGCGAGAAGTTTTCGGGGTTTTGTTTTTGATCAGGCAAATTTTTGCAGTCGTGCCGCCCATATCAAAACTTAAGACTTTATCGAGGTTGTATCGTGATGCGATATGCGCCGCAAAAACCGCGCCACCAGCAGGGCCTGATTCCACCAACCGCACCGGAAATTCCGCCGCGCTCTCTAAAGAAATAATACCGCCGCCGGAATGCATCAAAAAGATGTTTCCTTGAACGCCTTCATCGCGTATCCGCCCTTCCAACCGCCCCAGATAAGACGCCATCAGCGGCTTGATATAAGCATTGGCCACAACGGTGTTAAACCGTTCATATTCGCGCATTTGCGGGCTGACTTCTGATGAAATGGAAATCGACAGATGCAGCAGTTTTTGAGCCACGCGATCCCGCACCATGCGCTCATGATCAGGCCGCAGATACGCGTGGATCAAGCCAATCGCCACCGAGTCATACCGAGCCTCTGCAATGCGCTCAATCACGGCATCGACTTCGTCCATATCAAGGGGGATCATGACCTCGCCGCGGGCGTTCACCCGCTCGGTTACGGTGAAGCGCGCCTGTCTTGGCAGAAGCGGTTCGGGCAGGCTCAGGTTGAGGTCATATTGCTCAAATCGGCTTTCGGTGCGCATTTCGATAACATCACGGAAACCCGTGGTGGTGATGAGCGCTGTCTTAGCGCCGCGGCGTTCAATCAACGCGTTGGTCGCCAATGTTGTACCATGAATCACTTGGCTGATGATCGCGGCGCTGACCCCGGCTTTAGCGCAAACCTGATGCATACCATCAATGATCGCATCTTCAGGCGCAGCATAGGTGGTGAGCACTTTGGTCGAATATCGATCACTGCCTATTTCCAGCACCACATCAGTGAATGTGCCGCCAATATCAACCCCTAAGCGCGCGTGATGATCTGCCATTGTCTTTCCTTTATTGCTTTGACGTTTTGAAGGAGCGCCAATTATTCGCAATTTCTCATATTAGGTAACGGTTGCCGTAAAAAAAACGCAAGAAAAACCCATCAATCCAAAGTCTTGCAGATAGCCTCATAGGGATGCCGCTGGCTGATTTTGCCATCAAAGGCAAAGATATCAAGCATAGCGTTATAGCCTGCATCGGTGATTGCCATCTCTTCTGGCCAACAGCCCATTTCTTGATACGCATGGATGCATTGCGTCAAGACCGCTTCATCAATTTGCGGGAATAATGATTTTTCCGCCGCCGCGATTTCTGCCGCAGGGGTGGTGGCCATATAGTGACGCGTCCGGCTATAGGCGCGGCAAAAGGCTTGACCTTCTTCACCTTCAAGCCATTCAGGCATCGCCGCCAAACTGGAAAAGGCGCAAGGCCCTACCATCGGCCCAAGCGCCGCCACCACATGGCCCACGCCATCCGCTTCAAGTTGTTGCGGGGCTGGCCCTTGCTGGTGAATATACTGGCCTTGGCCTTGGCGGAAAGCGGCGTCCATTTCTTTGGCGTTGCCAGCGTCGATCATATTGATCTTGCCAATATCAATTCCGGCCTTGTGGCAAGCGTATTTGAACATGGTCATCGGCTGGCCGCCATGATGCACCAACACATCTGACCCTTCCAATGATGACCATGCAAAATTAGGGTCAGCGTCACGAGCCGTGATAAAAAACCCATCCATGTTATTGATCAAGGCAAAATGCCGGGGCGCGGGTTGATTCCCTTTTTCAAGAGAAGCAAACCCTTGGCTGATGGTTGATTGCACCACTTGAGCGGTGCCATTTTCGAGCGCTTTTAAGGCAGACACGCCAGGCTCTGCAACGCTCCATTCATAATCAAACCCTTCTTCCGCCAAAAACCCGCCTGTCATGGTGGAGATCAAAGGCGAGTAAAAAGCCGAGAATAACGTGAATTGAAGGTGAATTTTTGCCATGACAGATCGCCTTTAGATTATGTTTATAATATTAATTTCTTATCCCACCACCTTTGCCCCATAAAGGCAAGCCGAGTGCGTTTATCGCGGTGAAAGCGGCAGGCGATCCTGAACAAGGCGCGACCAAAATTCAGCGCCAATGGTGAGCAAGTCATCGTTGAAATCATAGTCGGCTGAATGAAGCGGCTGTGCGCTTGGCCCATCTTCGCCATTGCCGAGAAGGAAAAAACAGCCCGGCACGGCGGCACTGAAATGCGCGAAATCTTCGGAAAAACTCATGGGCGGGCGATCGCCAATGGTATCAAACCCCAAGGCTTTGCCTGTTTCAACCACGGCTTGAGTGGGAATCTCAGCGTTGATGGCTTCGATAAATTCCGTGTTAAAACTAAACTCCACCTGCACCGCGTGCGCCGCGGCGATGCCCTCGACAATCTGCTGCATAAAAGCCTTCACCGCTTGCCGATCTTCTGGCTGGCGGGCGCGAACATCGCCTTTCAAGATCGCTTGGCCGGGCAAGACATTGCGCTGACCATCGGTGATAAATTCCGTGACCGACACGACGGCGCCACTGCTCGGCGGCATTTTGCGGGAAATGATTGTCTGCAACGCCGTGACCATTTCCGCGCCCACCGTGATCGCGTCCACCCCAACATGAGGCATAGAGGCATGACCGCCCTGACCCGTGATGCGGATTTCAAACAGGCTTTCGCTGGCGCAGATTTGACCGCTGCGGGTTGATACTTGCCCCGTTGGTGCGCCGGGCAAATTATGGATGCCATAAACCTCGTCAATAGGATGCTTGGTCAACAGCCCATCATCTATCATCGCCAACGCACCAAGCCCATGTTCTTCATTAGGCTGGAAAATAAACACCACCGTGCCATCAAATTCCGGCGACTTGGCTAGCCGTTCTGCCGCCCCCAGCAACATGGTGGTGTGACCATCATGGCCGCAGGCATGCATCACCCCCGGCGTGGTGGACGCATAATCATGGCGGCTCTGCTCTTGGATCGGCAACGCGTCCATATCCGCCCTTAAGCCAATGGCGCGGTTGCCCTTGCCCGATTTAAGGACGCCGACCACGCCAACGCCTTCATAAACCTCAAGACCAAGATCGCGCAGATACTCCGCCACAATCGCTTTGGTGCGGTGTTCTTGGAATCCTAATTCTGGATGGCGGTGAAGGTCGCGCCGCAAAGCGATTAATTTTTCCGCAAAATCATCCATCGCTCTTCAAACTCTTACTCTACTTTTAAGCCATATTGGCGAGAACTATCTTCCAACATCTGCCAGATTGACCCGGCGAAACTTCGCGGCACCAGCATATTGAACCCGTCATCACCTCGCCAGACCGTCACCCCAACATGATGCATCGCGCTAGAGGCAACGTGATCATCGCCAAAATGATTTGGCCGCCAATCAATCGGCAAGAAATGTGACAGCAGATTTTCCGCCGCCGCCCCTTTGATCGTGATCCATGTGCGGGCATCGGAAAGATCAAGCACCGCGCCGGTATCCGCATCCGCCTTTGGCATATCCGCCAAGGCTTGCGGCATTACCAGCCACCATTTGAGCGGTTCGACCCGCAGCAAACAAGCGGCGCCTCCACGGGCAAGACGACTGATCCTTGGGGCTGATTTAACGCCTGCGCTTTTGCTTGCCAATTTGCCCATTTTGCTTAGCGTTTCTGGCCAAGCGGCAAATTGCAGAACGGTTTTAGCCGTCACTTCACCAAGGATAATTCCAGCTTTACCCGTTGCGCCTGTTCGACCCGGCTGACGATACCTGCTTAATGCTGATTGCACGTTAGTCATGCATCCGTTCTCCTTTCGGGTCCACCATATGAGGCGAGACGATTTCCACTTCAACATCATGATTGCGAAGGGGGTCTGTCGCCATCACCCGCCGGTCTTGCCAAGATTGAAGCCCGCCCGCGATATAGCCCAGCCCAATCCAATGCCCAAGCGTCGGTGAATGGGTGACGGCGGTGATCCAGCCTTCGCCAAATCCTTGGATTTTTCCGCGTTGGAACAACAACGCCCCAGCCTTGAATTTTTGATCACGATCTTTGGGGAAAATCCCCACCAATTGCGGGCGATCGGATCGTTGCAAATCAGGACGCTGGCGCAAAGCAGACCCGATGAAGGGCTTTTTCCGCGACACCATTTTGCCCAGCCCCGCGTCATCAATGGTCACGCGACCATCCAATTCGGCGCCGGTCACATGACCCTTTTCAATCCGCAACGCCCCCAGCGTTTCGAGGCCATAAAGACACCCGCCTCTTTGTTTTGCCGCCTGCCAAAGCAATTCCATGGCGGCCTCACCCCAATCCGCCGGCGTATAAAGTTCATAGGCCAATTCGCCAGAAAAACTGATGCGGGCGATGCGGCAATCCCCGCCGCCTTTGAGGGTGGCTTTCGTAACGCCCATGAACGGCAAAGCGTCAGATGAAACCAAATCAGGATCAGCCAATGCCTCAGCCAAGACCTCACGCGCCAATGGCCCTGCCACCGCGATGCCTGCCCAATAATCCGAAACCGAGGCGACATGAACACGCAAATCTGGCCACCGGGTTTGCAACAATTCTTCAAGCCAAACCATGACCTTACCCGCTTGCGTGGTGGTGGTGGTCATCAGGTATTCATGCTCCGACAGCCGCCACGTGGTGCCGTCATCCATGACAATCCCATCATCACGCAACATGATTCCATAACGCGCTTTGCCCACGGGCAAGGTTGAAAACGTGTTGGTGTAAATGCGATCCAAAAACTCTGCCGCATCTGGCCCTTGAACCGCGATCTTACCAAGCGAACTGACGTCACAAAGACCGACGGTTTGGCGGACGGTTTCGGTTTCGCGGATATAGGCTTCGTTGATGGTTTCGCCTTCACGGGCAAAATACCATGGCCGATGCCATAACCCTGCCATGGTCATGGTGGCGCCATGTTTCAGATTCCAGTCATGCAAAGGCGTTTCCCGCAAAGCCCGGAAATGATGCCCAACATTCCGTCCGGCCAGCGCGCCAATAGCCACCGGCGTATAGGGCGGGCGGAAGCGGGTGGTGCCCACTTGATCAATGTCTTTGCCCAAAGCATCCGCCATCAGCGCGATGCCGATGACATTGCCCATCTTGCCTTGATCGGTGGCCATGCCCAGCGTGGTGTAGCGTTTCAAATGTTCGACCGACACAAAGCCTTCCTGATGCGCAAGCCGAATATCGCTGGCGGTGACATCATGTTGAAAATCGACAAATGATTTCGTTTTATGGCCGCGCCGTTGGATTTCATAAACTGGCTTGATGGGGTTTTGCCATCCACCGATGGACGGCTGAACGGATGACCTGCCCGTGATTGCCTTCACCGCCGCCACGCCTGTTTCCAAGCAAGCGGCGTGATCCCAGCATCCTGCCGCAGAACCGATGACGGTGATATTTTCCACCGTTGGCCCCGGCAAGAAACAAGCCTGCTCCGCATTCCAGACGGGCTTGCCGCCGCGATGCGAGAGGAGATTAACCACCGGCGACCAGCCCCCGGACACCAACAAAAGATCACAATTTTCGCGCCCAGCATCGCTGACAGCGGCGGCATCACCCTTGCCCAGTTTGACGCTTTCAACGGCTTTGCTCCCCATAACATCATAAGGCAACAAGCCAAGGCGGCAATCAAAGCCTTCACCGGCTGGCGGTGTTATATCATCCCGCGCATCCGCCACCATCACCGACGCGCCTGCTCCAGCCAAATCACGCGCAACGCCATAGGCCGAGTCGTTATTGGTGGCCATAACGATGCGTGAGCCGGGCAAAACCCCAAATCGGTTCAGATAGGTTTGCGCCGCGCTTGCGGTCATCACCCCGGGGCGATCGTTATTGCCAAAAGCCATGGAGCGTTCCAACGCGCCTGTCGCCAAGATCGTGGCTTTCGTGCGAAGCGTCCAAAACCGTTGCCGTGGCATATAGTCAGGCGCGTCGGGCAAATGATCCGTCACGCGCTCAACCAACCCCGCGACGCCATAATCATAAAGCCCGAAAGCGGTGGTGCGGGTCATGATCCGCACGCCTGATTTTTTCACCGCGGCGATCAATGATAAGCGTTCGGCGGCCATGGCTCCGGTTTGGGATAGCATTGACCCACCGAGTTCATAATCCTGCTCGACCAGCACCACATCCATGCCTTGCTTAGCGGCGTTGGCGGCGGCGGTCAGTCCCGCAGGGCCAGCCCCAACAACCAGCAGATCACAGAACCCATGGGCATGATCATAACAATCGGGATCAGCCTGGCGCGAGGCGCGACCCATGCCGGCGGCTTTGCGGATCAGTTTTTCATATTGCATCCAGACCGCCGTGCCTTGCCCCCATTCAAAGGGCGGCAATCCCATGAACATTTTGTAATAAAAGCCCGCCGCGAAGAATCGGCCAAAACGATCAGACACCGCCCCCAGATCAAAGCGCACGCTTGGCCATGCGTTTTGGCCATTTGCATCCAGCCCCTCATACAATTCTTGCATCGTGGCTTTGACATTTGGCTCAAGGCGATGACCAAGCCCCACGGAGACAATGGCGCCGGATTCTTCCACCCCAGCGGACATGATCCCGCGTGGGCGGTGATATTTGAAACTCCGCCCCAGCACTAGCTCACCATTCGCCATCAAGGCCGAGGCCAGCGTGTCGCCAGCAAACCCCTCTAAGGCTTTACCATCCCAAGTGAAATTGATGGGCTTTGCGCGGTCAATCAACCCGCCTTGATCGAGAC
>CAYNQW010000060.1:0-9775 GCA_964399415.1 uncultured Hyphomicrobiales bacterium | reverse complement strand
GTTTCAATGCCATCACCGTTGATGGCGACACTTCCACCAGCGATACCGTGCTGGTGATGGCGACTGGAAAAACATCATCCCGCCTGACCGGATCAAACCTGACGGCTTTTGCCTCTGCCTTGAAAACCGTCATGGTTGATTTGGCTAAGCAAATTGTTTGCGATGGGGAAGGCGCGGAAAAGTTTATCACCATCACCGTGACGGGCGCTGAACATCATGCCGCCGCGCGCCGCATTGGCCTTAGCATCGCCAATTCACCACTGGTTAAAACCGCGATTGCTGGCGAGGATGCCAATTGGGGACGCGTGGTGATGGCGGTGGGCAAATCCGGCGAAGCGGCAGATCGCGATAAATTGAGCATTGCCATTGGCGGAACGGTCATCGCCAAGAATGGTGATCGCGTTGATGATTATGACGAAACCCCTGTGGCGGCGCATATGAAAACTCGAAATATTTCTATTGATGTTGACCTCGGCCTTGGCGATGGCGCGGCTGAAGTTTGGACCTGCGATCTCACCCATGGCTATATTTCGATCAATGCCGATTACCGATCCTAACATTAAACCAACATTATTGGTGTCGGCGGCGGCGCTGATTGATGTTGATGGCCGGGTTTTGCTGGCGCAACGCCCCGAAGGCAAGGCCATGGCTGGGTTGTGGGAATTCCCCGGCGGTAAGGTCGAGGCTGGCGAAACACCGGAAGCAGCCTTAATTCGTGAATTGCAAGAAGAACTGGCGGTCGACACCAAGGAATCTTGCTTAGCGCCGTTAACCTTTACCCGGTTTGAATATGATGAATTTCATCTGCTGTTGTTGCTTTATGTCTGCCGCCGTTGGCATGGCACCCCGACGCCGCGAGAAAACAACCCCGTCACTTGGGTGCGCCCGCCCCGGCTAGGGGATTACCCCATGCCGCCTGCGGATAAACCGCTGGTTGCCATGCTTCAAGATTTACTCTGATCCTGTTTGAGAGCCGTCTTCAGGGTCTAGTTCATTCACCCCAAGGGCGTCTGATAATCGCTGTTGCGCTGAACCAGGTTTCAGCGGTTGCGGTTGGCTGGCGTCAGGCGCCCATCCCGTCAGGGTGATAATTTCAAACGACGCGCTGATCCGTCCATCGGCATCACCATAGCGCTGGTGATAAAGTTCCGCCGCCCGCATAAAGACCCCTCGGCAAGTCATGCGCTTGACGCGCCCCATCAAGGCATTGGCCTCACCCATGGCACGCAATTCCGCCATCAATGTTAAGAGATCAGGATAGGTGACCGTGAGGGTATCGCTATCGGCAACAGGCATCGCCAAGCCCGCGCGGCTGATCAACCCGCCCATATCGCGAATATCCCCCATCGGCAAGACTCGCGGGGACATCCCGCCGCTGATTTCCGTTTCGGCGCTAGCCAAAGATGCGCGCAGACCTGATAACGTCTCGCCACCAGCCAGCGCCAAGATCATCACGCCATCAGGCTTAAGCCGTTGCCGCAATTGTATCATCGTGCCGGGCAAATCATCTGCCCAATGCAACGCGAAGGCGGAAAAAATACCGTCAAATTGCTCCCCCTCAAACGGGATGGAATCATAACCTGCGGCAACCGCGTCTATGCCATGGCGAGACGCGGTTTGCATCGCCATTTCAGCCGATGGATCAAAAGCCTTCACCGCCCCAATTTTTGGCGATTGCTTGAGCGCCCCGGTCAAGGCGCCGGTATGGCAACCGACATCCAGCACCAATGGCAAGTCACGGCGAATCATTTCAACGCGATCCATCAATCGCTCGACCACGGCTTGCTTGAGATAATCAACGCGATCAAACGCCGCCGCCGCGCGATCACGATGGCGGCGATGAGAGGCAGAATCAATCAAAACAGGTGGAGGTGTCGTCATGGCGACAGCATGGCCAATGGTCGATAAAAGGCAAGGGGAAAACGGTTTGGATTCATGAAAAATTTACCAATATTTGCCATAATGACATAATGTTCTGGCACGATCTTCATCTCTTCGAACGGTTGCTGGCGCCGCATCTTTGCCCGATCTGTGATGCTGAGGTCACCGCCCCCGGGCTGTGCCTAACCTGTTGGCCTCAATTGACGCTGATCACCGATAACACTTGCCATCGTTGCGGCTTACCGTTTGACACGCCGGTGATGATGCCCATTTGCGGCGATTGCCATATACAGCCGCCGGATTTCGACCACGCGGTTTCATCCCTTGTTTACGCGGATCCAGCACGACAAATGATCTTGGGTTTCAAGCATGGTGATCGGCAGGAAATGGCACCAATATTGGCAAAGATCATGGCGCCCAAAACGCTTCCGCTCATTGAAACGGTTGATTTTGTTTTGCCCCTGCCGCTTCATCGCTTGCGGTTTTTCCGCCGCCGCTTCAATCAATCAGCCGAATTGGCGCGGCATTTAACAAAAGCCGCTGGTCATTTTGGCAAATTCGACACCCGTCTTTTGATCCGGCATAAAGCCACCCCGCCGCAAGGTCGAAAAACAAAAGCGCAACGGATCACCGCCATGCGCGGGGCTTTTCAAGTGCCAAAGGATCAGCACCAGCGTCTTGCCGGCAAGCATATTTTGTTGATTGATGATGTGCTCACCACCGGCGCCAGCCTATCATCGGCGGCGCGGTGCTTAAAACGCAATGGCGCAAAACAGGTCTCCGTCAGCACCTTAGCCCGGGTGTGTTAGACGATCAGGCGAGTCCTTTTTCGCCAAGGGCAATGTATTTTTCATGGCGATCTTTGACCAGGGCTTCGCCAGAAAGGCTGCTTAAATCTGCCAATTGCCGTTCAATGGCGTCGCCAAGATTAGCGATGGCTTGTTGCGGGTCACGATGTGCCGCGCCGAGCGGTTCATCAACAATGCCGTCGATAACGCCTAATTTTATCATATCTTGGGCGGTCAGTCTGAGCGACTCGGCGGCATCACGGGCATGATCCGCGCTTCGCCAAAGAATAGACGCGCAACCTTCAGGCGAGATCACCGAATAAACGGCATGTTCATACATTAAAACGCGATTGCCCGTGGCCAAGGCAATCGCGCCACCAGAGCCACCTTCCCCAACAACGGCGGAGACAATAGGTGACGTCAGGTTCAAACAGGTTTCAATCGAACGGGCGATGGCTTCCGCCTGGCCGCGTTCTTCAGCACCTCGCCCGGGGTAAGCGCCTGCGGTATCAACGATGGTGATCACCGGCAAGCCAAAACGTTCCGCCAATTCCATCAAGCGGCGGGCTTTGCGGTATCCTTCAGGGCGTGTCATGCCGAAATTCCGTTTGATTCGGTCTTCGGTGGTGCTGCCCTTTTCTGTCCCCATGATGACCACAGGCTGCCCCTTAAAGCGGCCAAGCCCCCCAATGATGGCATGGTCTTCCTTAAAGTTGCGATCGCCGCTAAGTGGCGTAAATTCCGTGATCAATTGGTTAACGATCATTTCGGTTTTTGGCCGATCCGGATGTCGCGCCACCTGCACTTTATCCCAAGGGCCAAGTTTGGCGTAGGTTGATTTGATTTCCCGCGTCATGCGTTCTTGCAAGCGGCTCACCTCGTCAGCGATATTGATATCAACATCAGACGACATATGGCGCAATTCTTCTATCTTGCCTTCCAGAACAGCGATTGGTTTTTCAAAATCTAAGAAATGACGCATGGGATTTCCTTTCTGATCCTTTTATACATCATCATCCTTGCCGCGGGCAAGCGGGTGGGTGTCTTTCACCAAACCAGCAAGGCGATCATCGCGGGTTTTGGTGTAAATTTCCGTGGTGGAAATATCAGCATGACCCAACAGAATTTGCAGTGAGCGCAAATCAGCACCGCGATTCAGCATATGGGTGGCAAAAGAATGCCGCAACATATGGGGGCTGATGGCGCCAATCCCCGCTCGCGTCCCGAGATCACGAATCATGCCATAAACCCTCAAGCGATCCAGCGGTTGCTCGGGGTCTTTAGGGTCAGGGAAAAGAAATTTGGAGGCCAAGGCCGTGCCGTTTTGATCACGGCGTTCAAGCCAGCGTTCCACCGCGTGTTGAGCCGCCGGCGTCATCATCACCACCCGTTCTTTGCCGCCCTTGCCGCGGATGGTCAGATGGTCGTTGCGCCGCCGAAACACATGAGCCTGAAGGTGCAACAATTCCGACACCCGAAAACCTGCGCCATAGAGCAGTTCCATCATGGCCATCAAGCGCAAGCCTTCGGTGCTGTCATCGCCCTGAGCGCAAGCCAAAAGCCGATGAATATCGCTTTCTTCAAGACTTTTGGGGAGCGATTTTTGCTGTTTCGGCGCGTCAAGATGCTGGGTTGGATCATCGGGACGTTGCCCTTCGCCGACCAGAAAACTCATAAATTGCCGCAACGCGCTTAACTTGCGCGCCACGGATTTTGCGCTCAAATCCGCAGACCATATTTTTAAGATATGCCGAAAATCCGCCGCTGTTGCGCCAATCAATAGTTGCGCTTTCGGCAAGGCCGTTGCCGCAGCGATTAAATCACGCTCATAGGCAAGGATGGTGTTGGCGGCCAAGCCTCGTTCGGCTCGCATCGCCACCAGAAAAAGGTCAATCCAATGGCGATCTTGCGGTGAAATCAATGTATTTGAACCTGTCTCATGGCGGGTGGTCATGCCATACTCAAGATGCGGTTGCATCCAGCGGAGCGCCACCCTGAAGATGGCGCGCCAGCCCCCAAGACAATAAAATATCATGGGCCAATTGACGGGCGGTGTTTTTAAGCCCGGCGCGGAACAAAATGCCCGTCACTCTTGCCGCGTCATCGCGGCTGAGTTGCGCCAAATCCACATCATCCAACATCAAGGCAACGCGCATCAATGTTTCTGCCTTTCGGCCTTGTTCGGCGATGGCTTCGATTTGCATCAATTGTTGATAGGGCAAATTGATCGCGGGACTGGTTAGAGCCGGCGCGGCGCTATCCAGATTAGCCCAGTCTATTTTTGCAATGGGGGTTTTGATCGCCATCAGCAAGGGCAAGGCATCAAAAGCATCAGCATTGGCAAGCGTTTTAGCATCGACGGATTCACCTGATAGATTCAGCAACCGATTCCAAGCCAAAGCGTTTTCATTCATAAACAGCGTCGGTGCGGTATCGCTAAACCCTAATAGCGGGGCAATTTTGATATCCAGATCAAGAATATTGGCGCCGCGCTCCATCAACGGCATCCAAAGATCAAGACTGCGAATGCCCGAACGCTGATAATCAATTTCAAAGGCTTCCAAGGCCAAAACTGCGGCGGTGCGGTCATCGGCTTCGCCGGCAATCGCTTGCCAAGCGTCCAGCCGCGCAAGGCTAATCTCATCAGGGGTACCATCAAGGCCAAATCGCGTTAACGCTTCGGCGCTCGACATGCCGCTGGCGGGCAAAAGCGCCCATGACGCGGTCAAAGTGGTAAGATCATCGTGATCATAGCGGCGGGCACTCATTTGACGCTGGGCGTCGTCTTCCCAATAGCGCAAACGGGTGATGCTGCCCTGATAACTTGCGGGGATGATCGCAAGCGCGGCGGCATCAAGGGGCATATGGGTGCTGTCCAACAACACCAAATCCAGTGGTGTTAGCGTGGCGGCGTCAATTTTAGTGGCATTTCCTTGGCCTGTTAATTGCCGCATCAAGCCATCAAAATTCGCACTGCTGATGCCGCTCGCCATGAGGATATCAAGGGCAAAACTGGCTTTATCCAAATCCCCATCAACCACCGCGCAAAACGCATTAATCTGATGCCATAGAGCATCAAGCGTGATTAGCACCTTTTCTGCCGCCATTCGGCAAGCGTCTTGATCTTGACGGACAAAGAGATGATGCAAGGCCAACCATTCCTGCCAAGCCATCCAACGATCTTCATGGGGCAATTGACTGATCATGCGCGCCAGATCATCGGATGCGCCTTTCGCCGCCAAGGCCGTGAACCGTGCTTCGATCAAAGACGGGGCAACGTCGACAAACCCTTCCGGCGGGATAACGCGGGCGGTGATTAAATGGTGGATGGCATCATCAAACGCGCGCGGAAATTTGGCGTTATTCAATTGTTGCTGCAAGTCGATGATGGTTTCAGCCCGGCTGCCTTGCCACATCAGCCGATCAAGACCATCGTGATCCGGACGATCGATGCCGACCGCGGCCAACCGAATTGATGCTGGGTCTTTTTGCGTAAGGCTGATGCTTGTGGTTGGCGTTGTGGTCAGGGTAAGCCCCTGAGACGATGAGGATTGAGACAAGGTGGTTTCTGCGGCGGCGTCATTTCCGGTCACGCTGGCATTGTCGGCGGCATTATTGGCGGCTGTATCCGCCGCATCCAGCACTTTGGTTTCAATCAGCGTGGTTAAATCAATCGGCGCCGAGGTTTGGGCATTGGTTTCTGCGGCGGTGGTGGCGTCCTCGGTTTTAATTTCAGGCTCGCTTTTGACTTCAGGCTCGCTTTTGATTTCCGTTTTGGGTGTATAAGGTGTCAAAATAGCATCATCACGCGCTAAAGCAGGGGCAACGAACTGGCCTGTCAACATAGCAACAGCCATGGCAAGGCTGGCGATTGGCCGGATGAGCGTGATCGTGTTGTTCATAAATATAATCCTTCGCCTCAATCAAACGTCTTCAATATAGCCTATTTTTGTCAGGCGTGATCTTCAGGTTTTTGAAACCCTTGTCAATAGCAGGCGTTCCACCCGCGCTGATCAAATATCGCGCTAATATGCTGAAACATTATGACAGGAATGAGGCAAAGCTGATGGCTTTTTCCCGTCTTCCATGGATTGACCTGATCAAGCGAGGCATAGTAAAGACATATTAACTTTGACTGCATAGACCAAACCTAATCCCATGGCTCAACCCGCCGATACATCATCGCTCCCGCCTTTGACCCTCAGCCGTTCTATTGTGCTGGTGGGGTTGATGGGCGCTGGCAAATCCAAAATTGGCAAACAATTAAGCCTTGATTTCAATGTTGAGTTTATCGACAGCGATGCCGTGATTGAAGACGTGGCGGGCATGGACATTCCCAGTATTTTTGAACTCTACGGTGAAGCCAAATTCCGTGAGATTGAAGCGCGTGAGATCCGGCGTCTGATTGATGGAAAGCCAATTGTTCTTTCGACTGGCGGCGGGGCTTACATCCAAGAAAATACCCGCGCTTTTATCAATGATAAATCTCTTTCGGTTTGGTTGAAAGCCAAGCCAGAAACACTGGCCAACCGCATTTCAAACACCGACTCCCGCCCCTTGCTGAAAGGCAAAAACCCTGAAATTGTTCTGCGTGACCTCGCCGCTCTTCGAGAACCTCTTTACGCCAAAGCCGAACTCACCATTGATACCGATGGTTTGGCCTTGGTCAAAGCCATGGAAAAAGTAAAATCAACCATCACCACGCATCTGATGAACGAAAAGCCTGACGAACAGGTCGAAATAGGTTAATTTGGGATATGAGCAAATCCTCTCCCTATGCGCGGGTCCCCTATGCGCGGGTCGATGTCGATCTTGGCGATCGCCGGTACCCCATCCATATTGGTCCAGGCTTGCTGGCCGATGCGGCGACGCATCTTGGCGCGCTGGTGGCGAAACGGCATGTTGTGATCATTGCCGATACCGCCGTGGTATCCCATCATTTGCCCTTGCTCAAAGCAGCGCTCGAACCTGTGGTGGATCGGCTCGATGACCTGACCGTTGCGGGCGGGGAAGGCTCTAAATCCTTGGCTTGTTTTGGTCAGGTGATGGAAGAAATCTTAGCCCTTCAAGTCGACCGCAAGGTGATGCTGATCGCTCTTGGCGGCGGCGTGATTGGTGATCTTGTGGGGTTTGTCGCCGCTAGCCTTTTGCGCGGCGTAGATTTTATCCAAATTCCCACCACATTGCTGGCGCAAGTGGACAGTTCTGTTGGCGGCAAAACCGGGATCAACGCCAAAGCAGGTAAAAATTTGATTGGTGCGTTTCATCAACCGCAAGCCGTGCTGGCCGACACCGATGTATTGAAGACGTTGCCCTTGCGCGAAATGCGGGCTGGTTATGCTGAAGTGGCAAAATATGGTCTGCTTGGGGATGCTACTTTCTTTGACTGGCTGGGCGTCCATCAAGGCGACATTCTGTCCGGCGATGACACCGCGCTGGTGGATTGCGTCAAGACGTGCTGTTTAATGAAGGCTCAGATTGTTGCCGAAGATGAACGTGAATCAGGTCGCCGTGCCTTGCTTAATCTTGGCCATACCTTCGCCCATGCTTATGAAGCGGAAGCAGGATATGACGGCTCGGTTCTGCATGGTGAAGCGGTGGCCGCCGGTATGGTGGATGCCTTCCGCCTTGGCAAACGTCTCGGGGTTGCCAGCCAAGATGATCTGCTTGCCGTCATCCATCACTTGCAACAAGCGGGATTGCCGGTTCAACGCGCCATGCTTTCCAATCAATTGGGTCAGGCTAATGCCAAGCGTTTGTTAAGCCATATGCAAAAAGACAAAAAAGTTAGCGCCGGGCAAATTGTCTTCATTGTTCCTCACGGAATCGGCGATGCTCGCGTGTTAAAAACTGTTGACCCTGCGGTTGCGCTCAATGTGCTAGAGGAGCAAGAGACATGACCTTGGGCGTAGTGTTGCTGGGATTATCCATCATTGTGCTGCTGATTGGCTCAGCGTTCTTTTCCAGTTCCGAAACAGGGTTGACCGCCGCATCTGAAGCGCGGATGCGCGCGCTTTCGCGCCGTGGGGATAAAAACGCCAAAGCGGTGGAAGATTTGCTGACCCAAAAGGACAAATTGATTTCAACGCTCTTGATTGGCAATAACCTTGTGAATGTGGTCGGCACGTCACTGGCGACATCAGCCGCCATCACTCTATTTGCTGAAGGCGGCGTGGTGCTGGCTTCGATTGCTATGACCATTTTATTGGTCATTTTCGCCGAAGTTTTGCCTAAGACTTATGCGTTTAACCATGCTGACCGTCTTGCCCTGAAAGTTGCCAAGCCTGTCCGATTGATGGTGATTTTACTAACGCCGCTCACATGGGCGCTTGATCATATCGTTCGGCTGATCATCAAACCCAATATCGAAGATGATGACGCCCGTGAAGAAGAATTGCGCGGCATGATCGAATTGCACGGCGCCAATACTCTTGACGCGGAAACCAAAGAACAATCGGCGATGCTCTCCAGCGTTTTGGACTTGGGGGAAGTCACGGTTGAAGAAGTCATGATGCACCGGGCATCGGTGGAAATGATCAACGCTGACAACACCCCTGATGATATTTTCAAAGCGGTGATGGAATCAACCTATACGCGCCTGCCGGTCTTTTCAGGCAAACCTGATAATATTATTGGGGTCTTACACGTCAAAGCCTTGCTCCGTAGTTTGGATCAGCCGCAGCAAAAGGATCGAACATTTAATGTTTTGGACATTGCTGCCGAACCGTATTTTGTGCCTGAAACCACCCTGCTGATTGACCAATTGCAATCGTTTCGCAAGCGGCGTGAGCATTTCGCCATAGTGGTGGATGAATATGGTGATTTTCGCGGCATCGTAACCCTTGAAGACATTCTAGAAGAAATCGTCGGCGATATTGATGATGAACATGACGTCAGCCTATCGGGGCTTCGCCACCAACCTGATGGCTCCTATATTGCCGATGGTCACGTGACCATTCGTGATCTTAACCGCGCGTTAAATTGGGATTTGCCAGATGATGACGCCACCACGATTGCAGGGCTGGTGATTGCCGAAACGCGCATCATTCCTCAAGCGGGGCAGGAATTTCGCTTCCATGACACGCGCTTTCGGGTCTTGCGCCGCA
>CAYNQW010000059.1:0-9856 GCA_964399415.1 uncultured Hyphomicrobiales bacterium | reverse complement strand
TGCTGCTGAAGCCCAGCCTGAAGCCTAAACCTTAAGCCCTCGTCTCAGGGGGCTTTTTTCTCAATTATGCTGAACCAACCCAAAGGATATGGATTATGAGCATTACTGCCGCACTTGTTAAAGACCTTCGTGAAGCCACTGGCGCTGGCATGATGGATTGCAAAAAGGCATTGACCGAAACCAATGGTGACCTTGACGCGGCGATTGACTGGCTGCGCACGAAAGGTCTGTCGGCCGCGGCCAAGAAATCTAGCCGTGTTGCTAATGAGGGCCTTGTCGGCGCGTCTAGCACTGGCACCGTTGGCACGATGGTGGAAGTCAATTCTGAAACTGATTTTGTTGCTCGCAACGATGATTTCCAGCGTTTTGTTAAAGGTCTGGCTGACCTTGCCAGCAACGCCGACAGCATCGAAGCGTTGTCTTCAATGGATTTCCCGGGCACTGGCCGTACGGTTTCCGAAGAACTGACGCATAACATCGCGACGATTGGCGAAAACATGTCGCTTCGCCGGATGGTGAAACTTTCTGTTAATCAAGGCTCTGTTGTGACCTATATGCACAACGCCGCCGCCGAAGGCCTTGGCCGCATTGGTGTGCTGGTTGCTCTTGAAAGCGCCGCGTCTGAAGATGTTTTGACCGCTCTTGGCAAGCAATTGGCGATGCATGTTGCCGCCGCTGCTCCGGCTTCACTGAGCGTTGATGATCTTGACCAAGATATGGTCGCAAAGGAACGTCAAATCTTGATCGACCAAGCGATGGAATCCGGCAAGCCGCAAGACATTGCTGAAAAAATGGTGGAAGGCCGCATGAAAAAATTCCTCAAGGAAGTCGTGCTGCTGGATCAAGTTTTTGTCATTGATGGCGAAACCCCAATTCATCAGGTGATTGAAAAGGCGGCCAAAGATGCTGGCACAGCCATCACCATGACTGGCTTTGCGCGCTACAATCTGGGCGAAGGCATCGAAAAAGAAGAAACTGATTTTGCCGCCGAAGTGGCCGCTCAGTTGGGCAATTAATCTTTACGATTAACTGCAAAAAAATAAAGATATCAGCATAGACTTAATTTTTCGTGTATGCTGATATCAATGGAAGCAATCGGATGATTGCTTTGCGGGCGTTAAGGAGATTTTGCCATGGCTTCAACACAATCTGAAACCATTAGCGATCAAGCCCGATCCTCTTCATCTTCAAAAACCCCTGAAGGGTTCCATTATAAGCGCGTGTTGCTGAAAATATCAGGCGAAAGCCTGATGGGGTCACTGCAATATGGCATTGATCCTGAAATGGTGGCGCGGGTTGCGGGTGAAGTTAAAGCCGTGATTGATCATGGCGTTGAAGTTTCCCTTGTAATTGGTGGTGGCAATATCTTCCGTGGTATTTCTGGCGCCGCCGCTGGCATGGAAAGAGCCACGGGCGATTATATGGGAATGTTGGCGACCGTGATGAACGCGCTGGCCATGCAGAACGCCCTTGAAGATATTGGTGTTTACACGCGCGTGCTTTCGGCTTTGCCGATTTCGGCGGTATGTGAGCCATACATCCGGCGGCGCGCGAAGCGCCATATGGAAAAAGGACGGGTGGTGATTTTTGCCGCCGGTACAGGCAATCCTTTCTTCACCACTGATACCGCCGCTGCTTTGCGGGCGACTGAAATGAATTGCGATGCTATCCTGAAAGGCACGCGCGTGGATGGGGTGTATTCAGCAGACCCTGAAAAAGACCCTGATGCCATCCGCTACGATGAATTGACTTATATGGATGTGCTGTCGCGTGATTTGTCGGTCATGGACGCTTCTGCGATTTCATTGGCGCGAGAAAATAGCATTCCCATGCTGGTGTTTTCAATCGAACAACAAGGCGCGTTTGAACGCGTGCTTAAACATCAGGGCAAATTTACCCTGATTCGTGATAAATAATTGAAGGAGTCTTGATCATGACTATGGATCTTAGTGATACCACTCGCCGCATGGAAGGGGCTTTGGCTTCGCTCGAAACTGATTTTCAAGGATTACGGACGGGGCGAGCATCCATCAGTATGCTTGATCCTGTTACCGCTGATGCCTATGGCTCTAAAATGCCAATCAATCAATTGGGCAATATCTCAGCCCCTGAAGCCAGATTGTTGACCATCCAAGTTTGGGATCAATCCATGGTTGCGCCGGTTGAAAAAGCCATCCGCGAAAGTGACCTTGGGTTAAACCCTCAAACCGAAGGCAATTTGATCCGCTTGCCAATCCCAGATTTGTCTGCTGAACGCCGTGCCGAATTGGCCAAAGTCGCAAGCAAATACGCCGAACAAAGCCGTATCGCCATTCGCAACATTCGGCGTGACGCGATTGAAACCGCGCGGAAACTTGAAAAAGATGGTGAGTTTGGCGAAGACGAACGCCATGGTTTAGAATCTAAAATTCAAAAATTGACCGATGATTTTGTAGGTAAAATTGATAGTCTGCTGGCAAGCAAAGAAGCTGATATCAAAACCGTGTAAGGAAAGTTTGTGTCTAATCCAGCAGTTCCAAATCATCTGGCGATCATCATGGATGGCAATCGGCGTTGGGCTTATGAGCGCAACAAGCCGACCAAGTCAGGCCATGACCAAGGCTCAAAAATTATCGAGCATATCAGTCGCCATGCTTATGATCGTGGGGTGTCTTGGTTGACGCTTTTTGCGTTTTCAACGGAAAATTGGCGGCGGTCTTCTCTTGAAATCAAAGGCATCATGGCGGTGCTTGATCATTATCTCAGCCATGAAATTCAATCCTTAATGAAGAATAACATCAGGCTTCGCGTGGTCGGTGATCTGACTGGTTTCAGCAATAGTATTTTGAAAAAAATTGACCGTGCTGTTCAAGACACATCGGCTAATACGGGGCTTAATTTGACGGTTGCCCTCGGTTATGGTGGGCAGGCCGATATGACGCAAGCGGTGGTTGCCCTTGCACAGAAAGTCGAAAAAGGGGAGGTCAAGGCTGAGGCTATTACCCCTGATCTGTTGAAATCACATCTCTACACCCATGAATTGCCATCCGTGGATTTGCTGTTGAGGACGGGCAAAGAAAAGCGCATTTCAAACTTTTTGCTTTGGGATTTGGCCTATGCGGAATTGGCTTTTGTGGATACGCTTTGGCCGGATTTTAACACAACAATGCTGGAAAATCTGTTGAATGAATTTGCCGCTCGTCAGCGACGGTTCGGCGGGGATGAACTCTTGATCAACGCTGGTGACGTGAAAACACTTTCATCGGCAGGATAAAAGCGTGATGCCTGACAAAAGCCAGCATGCCGCGTCATCTCCTGATCTTGCTCGAAGACTTCTAACCGCTATTGCTCTTGTGCCGTTGATTTGGCTGATTTTCCGCGGTGGTTGGATGGCCATGGCGGTTGGTTTGCTGGCAGGGGTGGTGATGGCTTTGGAAGTCATCGCCATTGCTCGTTTAAGCGTTCTTTCTTCGCGTGGTCTTATTATGCTTTGCGCGATCTTGATGCCATCCTTGCTGGTATTGGCTGAAGCCTTGATAGACCTTACCCTTTCACGTGATCAAATGGTCATTGTTTTGGCTGTAGCGGCGGGGTTGCTAGCGGGATTGTCCACAAAATGGACAATGCGCGGCGTGACTATTTTTCTAAGTTTATGCCTTTATAGTTTCATGCGATTGCTTGAATTCGAAACAGGCAACTTGTGGATCATTTATGCTGTTGTCGTGATCATGGCCGCAGATAGCGCGGCTTATTTCGGTGGGCGTGCGATTGGCGGGGCAAAGTTAGCCCCAATGATCAGCCCTAAAAAGACTTGGAGCGGTGCCGTTTGCGGGCTAATCGCGGGCGGTATCGCAGGCGCGGTTATTGGAGATTTGCTCGGTTTTGACGCCTTGTTGATGGGGGCGTTGGGGCTGTTTATTGCGGATTTCTCTATTGCGGGAGATTTGCTCGAATCTTGGTTCAAGCGTCAATATGATGTGAAGGATTCGGGGCAAATTTTGCCAGGCCATGGAGGGTTTCTGGATCGATTTGATGGTTATTTATTGGCATTGCCTTTTTTATACGCTGTTCTTGCGCTGGGATTGATTTGATGGCGGCGCCTAAAACCATCGCCCTTTATGGCGGCACCGGCTCGATTGGTGCTAGCACGCTTGATTTGGTCGCACGATTTCCTGATCGGTATCGGATCAATGTTCTGACTGGTGGAAAAAATATTGAAACGCTTGCCGTTTTGGCTCAGCGTTTCCAGCCTGATCATGTTGGTATTGCGGACGAATCTGGTTATGCTGAACTCTCAGAACGCCTCAAAGAAACCAACATCACGATTCATGCTGGCGCGGATGCGCTCAATGACCTAACGACAGTTGATTCAGATTTGGTGGTTTCCGCCGTCACTGGAACGGCTGGGCTACTTCCTACATTGAAAGCCGTTGAGCAGGGGCGGGTGGTAGCCATCGCCAATAAAGAATCTTTGGTGACCGCCGGCGCCATCATCAAATCTGCCGCTGAAGCCTCTGGCGCCACGTTATTGCCGATTGATAGTGAGCATAACGCCATCTTTCAGGCTTGGACGACAACAAAACGAGATGAAATTGACCGCATCACCCTAACCGCCTCGGGGGGGCCGTTTTGGGCGATGGAAATGGGTGCCATGGCGGGCATCACCCCTGAACAAGCGGTGCGCCATCCCAATTGGTCCATGGGCGCAAAAATATCGGTGGATTCCGCCACCATGATGAACAAAGGCTTAGAAGTCATTGAAGCCGCCGTGCTGTTTGATTTGCCCGAAGATCGTGTCGACGTGTTGGTGCATCCCTCATCGGTTGTTCATGGCATGGTGCATTATCGTGATGGGTCTACTTTGGCACAGATGGGGCCTGCGGATATGCGCGTCCCTATTTCTTATGCTTTGGCATGGCCGGAGCGGCTAACGTGGTCTGATGACAGGCTGGATTTAGCGGCGTTGAGCGATTTGCAATTTTTAACGCCTGATCATGATCGTTTCCCGTGCCTAGAGTTGGCGCGCCAAGCATCACGTCAAGGTGGTCTTGCCCCGACGATTTTGAACGCCGCCAATGAAATGGCGGTGGATTATTTTCTCAATCATCGAATTGGTTTTCTTGATATTGCTGACCTGACGCGCCATATGCTTGATATGATCGACGTTTCGGGTCAGGCTGATCTTGAGGCTATCCTCGAAAAAGATCGCGAAACGCGATTGGCTTGTGATCATTGGCTTTCCGCTCGCTAGAGTCAAAAAGGAAAAGGAAGAATAATGGATTTTGGCTTTAGTCTGCTTGCTTTTTTGCTGGTTTTAACACCCATCGTCTTCATCCATGAATTGGGGCATTACTGGGCGGCGCGGCGATCGGGGGTGGTGGTTGAAGTGTTCTCGGTTGGCTTTGGGCCAGAAATTTTTGGCATAACCGATCGTCACCAAACGCGCTGGAAAATTTCGGCAATCCCTCTAGGGGGCTATGTTAAAATGGCAGGCGATACTAATGCCGCCAGCGCTCCTGATGAAAACGCCATGTCCATCAAAGGCAGTTTTCAATCCGCAAGTTTGAAAGCCCGCGCGTTTATCGTCGCCATGGGGCCTATCGCTAATTTTATTCTTGGCGTGGTGCTGATCACTGGTGTTTATATGAGTTATGGCAAGGTCACGATCCCTAGTCTTATTGGCGAAATACAACAAGGCAGCGCGGCCGAAAAATCAGGTCTTGAAGTGGGGGATCGCATCACCGCTGTGAATGGTTATCCCATTGATGATTTTAATCGTTTGCGAACCTATATCTTTGAAAACCCTGGGCAGCCGGTGGAGATGCTCATTGATCGTGACGGCAGTTTGATCAATCGGACGGTTGTGCCTGATGTTGTCGAAGATAAGTGCATGATGGTGTCTTATGGTCAATTGGGTGTTCGTTCCATGGGTGGGGAAATCAAAACCCTTGGCTTGACGGCTGCTGTTTCAGCCGCCGTGGTTGATAGTGTTGATATGGCCTTTACGATGTTGCGAGGAATTGGCCGTTTGGCCAGCGGCAATGCCAATCAAGGCGAGATTGGCGGCCCGGTGAAGATTGCCGAAATTTCAGGCCGTGTGGCCAGCCAAGGTTTCATCAGTTTGATGATGTTTGTGGCGATCATTTCCATCAATCTTGGTTTGGTCAATCTCTTGCCCATCCCTTCGCTTGACGGCGGGCATTTGATGTTTTTTGGCCTTGAAGCGATCATCCGGCGCCCCATCAGCCCCGCCCTTCAAGATTTGATTATGCGTGGCGGCATGGCATTGCTTCTAAGTTTGATTGTTTTCGTGACGTTCTTTGATATTTCCAGTCTGTTTATGGCGGAATGTTAAGCCTTTCCCATGGCTCTTTAGGCGGCTATAGTAGCAAGGCAAAATAAAGGGTTAAGGCAATGAAACATTGGGGTCATAAACTCGTCGCTTTTTTGATATTGGCTTTGGTGGTGTTACCGTCCTCGGCGCAGGCGCAATCGGACGGTGTCGTCATTTCGGGAATAGATGTTGTTGGTAATCAGCGCATTGATCCTGAAACGATCTTGGCGTATACGCCGGTCAATATTGGCGATGCTGTGACCAATGCTGATCTGAACTCGACTTTGACTCGATTGTTTCAGACCAACCTCTTTCAAGATATTGATATTGCTTTGGTGGGTGATCGCATGGTCATCACGGTGGATGAAAATCCCATCATCAACCGCATTTCTCTTGAAGGGAATGATGTTCTTAAAGATGAACAGTTGCTAGAATTTCTTGGCATTAAGCCGCGCCGGGTTTTCACCCGAAAATTAGCCCTTGAAGCCAAGCAAACCCTGATTGAAATATACCGGCAATCGGGTCGCTATGCCGCGACGATTGAGCCTAAAATTATCGAATTGCCCGATAAGCGTGTCGACCTTGTTTTTGAAATTAACGAGGGGCCTTTGGTCAAGATTAAGAAAATTAAATTTATCGGCAATGAATCGTTCAGTGATCGGGCGTTGCGGAGCGTCATTCAATCGCGTGAAGAGAAATGGTACGTTTTCTTTACGGCTGATGATAAATATGACGCCAATCGTTTAAACCTCGATGTTCAGAAACTACGCCAGTTTTATTTGCAAAATGGCTTTGCGGATATTGATGTTAGCCGCGCAACAGGGGAGCTGCTCGCGGATCGAAGCGGCTTTGTTTTGACCTTTGTCTTAGAAGAAGGGCAAGTGTACAGCGTTAATCAGGTCAGCATCAGCAGTGAGATTGAATCCGTTGATGCCGACAGTCTCTTGGCCGTGAGTCAAATTGAACTGGGCGAGCGCTACGATATTCGTATCCTTGAAGAAAGTTTATCGCAGATTGGCAATAAACTCGGCGAATTAGGCTATGCTTTTGTTAGCGTGACGCCAGAAATTACGCTTAGCGAAACTGAACCAACCCTTGATATCATGATCAATATTGGTCAATCGAGGCGCAATTACGTTGAGCAAATCAATATCAATGGCAATGATCGCACCATGGATCGCGTTATTCGTCGTCAGTTTGAGTTGGTCGAAGGCGATAGTTTCAACCAATTGCGCCTCACCCGATCCGAACGCAATATCCGTAATCTTGGATTTTTCAAAAATGTGTCGGTTGATGTTCTGCCGGGATCAAGCCCTGAACAATCTGTCGTGGATGTTAATGTTGAAGAAACCACTACGGGCAGTTTCCAAATTGGTTTTGGCTATTCGACCTTTGACAAAGGATCACTGACTTTAGGCATTACCGAAAATAACTTCCTCGGCACAGGGCGTGGCGCGCGGGGAAGTTTCAGTGTATCAGGCCAGAGAACATCGCTTCGGCTGGGGGTGACTGAACCTTATCTTTTTGATCGAAATTTGCTTGGAAGCGCTGATTTCATCAATACCGAAGATGAATTCAACAACATCAAAATTGAGAAAACGGGCATTGAATTGGGGGCAGGATTTCAGGCGGCGAATGATTATCGCCACCGTTTCAATTATGAATTGTCTCAAAATAAAACCACAACCACATCCACCACCGCGCAATCCACAAGTGGCGATGAAGGCAATTTATTGCTTTCAGAAATTTCTTATTCCGTCACGCAAGATAAGCGCGACAACCGAATTGATCCGCGCGAAGGTTATATGTGGCGCGTGACCGAATCTGTTGCTGGTATCGGCGGTGATATTCAATATTTGAAATCACAAGTCGAGGGGCAATATCTTCATCCCTTGCTCTTCAAGCGGGCGGTCATTGGTGTATCTGGCCAAGTTGGGATTATCGATGGCTTTGGTGAAAAAGTGCCGCGGTCATCTCGGTTTTTGATCGGCGGTCGTTCCGTTCGTGGTTTCGATAACAATGGCATTGGCCCTCGTGATGCTGGTGATGACTCGGCGGTGGGGGGCAATAAGTTTTACACCACCAGTGTTAACTTGACCTCTGATCTGGGTCTTGATCAAGACCTTGGTTTGCGCTGGACAATTTTTGCCGATGCAGGTTCTGTTTGGGATACTGATTACCCAACGGGTGTGACAGGGGCAGATGATGAATCCATCCGTTCTTCGCTTGGTTATGGGCTGCTTTGGGATACGGCTATTGGGCCATTATCATTCATGTGGGCTTTCCCAGTTAATGAAAAATCTTACGATAAGACGCGCACTTTCCAGTTCTCTTTTGGTGGCCGGTTCTAGCATGGTCTTGCCGTTACGCATGATTGCTCGAATAGCATTGCTGATCAGTATGGTGCTGGGCTCAAACTTGGTTTATGCCCAAAACAACCCCGAAGTGTTTCGTAATATCGGCGTCATTGATATGAACGAAGTGCTCCAGAAATCAGAAGCAATCGCAAAAGTTCGGGCGGCGCTGGATGCTAAGAATGAAGAATTCCAATCATCAATTGCTGAAGAAGAATTGCGCCTTCGCAAAGAAGAAAAGACGTTGAATTCAGAACGTGATGAAATGAGCGAAGATGAATTCAATCAGCGTTTTGCTCAATTTGAACTCGATGTTGTGGCGATTCAACAATCCATCCAATTGCAACAAAGCCGTTTTGATCGGTCAATCCAGCAAGCCAACGCAACCCTTGAACAAGAATTAATCAAGATAGTTTCTGAAATTGCCAAAGAACGGCAGTTATCCATGGTTATTCAGCGTAAAAACGTAGTCATTTATGATAGTGCCACGGATATGACGGGTGAAGCCCTCCAACGTTTGAATGAGCGTACCAAGAACATGACCGTGACCTTGCAATCGGGAGGGAGCAATGGTTGATCCTCGGTTCTATCCAGCGGCAGAGCCTATTTCCATCATGGATATTACGGCATTGGCGCGAGGCGAAAAGGCAAGGGGATGCTCGAGTTTGATGGCGCGTTTTGTCGCCGCTCCTGACGCCATGACGGAAGGCGGGTTATGTTTCGTTGCGACCAAAGATGCGGCGGCAATGGTGCCTGATCAAAAGGGCGTGATTTGCTTGGTTGCGCCTGAATTGGCGGAAAAATTACCCTCTTCAGTCGCCATGGTGCTTACACCTGACCCTAAGCGTGCTTTTGGATTGGTGATGCGCAAGATGTATCCGGAAACGGTAGCGGTCAAATCACACGATATCTCGCCGTTAGCGCAAGTGGCCGAAGATGCCGTCATTGGTGAAAATGTTCGCGTAGACGCAGGCGCTTTCATTGATGCTGGTGCTGAATTGGGTGCCGGCGTCTGGATTAAATCAGGGGTTAGAATCGGCGCTGGATGCGTGATCGGTGATGGAACGATCATCGACGCCAATGCCTCTATTGATTACGCCATGATTGGCCAAGATTGCCGGATCGGTGCTGGCGTAGTGATTGGCGGTTGCGGATTTGGTGTAGGGCGTGATGGCGGTAATATCTTGTT
>CAYNQW010000058.1:0-9914 GCA_964399415.1 uncultured Hyphomicrobiales bacterium | reverse complement strand
TTTAATGTGCCATTTTGGTTGACGCCTCGCCAGCAATTTTGTAGATACTTGCTCATTATTAACCGCAATGCTGTTTTGTGATCCCCCCAACAACCATCGGATATTGATTTGACCTTTCGTGATCTCGGGTTAACCGACCCACTGCTAGACGCTATTGAGGCCATTGGCTATACAACGCCGACACCGATTCAGGAAAAATCGATTCCTGTTGTTTTGATGGGGCGTGATGTCTTAGGTTCTGCCCAAACCGGCACGGGGAAAACCGCGTCCTTCACCCTTCCAATGATTGATATTTTGAGTTCTGGTCGCGCCAAAGCACGCCTGCCGCGCTCCCTTATCCTCACCCCTACCCGCGAATTGGCCGCGCAAGTCGCGGAAAGTTTTGATGCTTTTTCGAAGAATCACAACCTCAGCAAAGCTTTGCTGATTGGCGGCACCAGTTTTGGCGATCAAGATTCGGCACTGGCCAAAGGCGTCGATGTGTTGATCGCAACTCCAGGCCGATTGCTCGATCATATCGAACGCGGCAAGGTGATGCTCACAGATGTGAAAATCCTCGTGATTGATGAAGCCGATCGAATGTTGGATATGGGCTTTATTCCTGACGTGGAAAAGATCACCAGCCTATTGCCGAAGATTCGGCAAACCTTGTTTTATTCTGCCACCATTGATGCCACGATGCATAAAATTGCGGCAAAGTTCGTCATCAATCCTAAAGTGATTGAAGTGGCCCCGCCTGCATCCACCGCCTCGACGGTTGAGCAATTCGTTGCCCATACCAAGGTCAAAGAAAAACGCCAAATGTTGCGTGATTTGATCCGCCGCGAAGAGATCAGCAATGCGGTTATTTTCTGCAATCGCAAGCGCGATATCAGCACGGTCAAATCATCGCTTGAACGTCATGGTTTTAATGCCCTTGCCCTTCACGGTGATATGACGCAATCGGCGCGGAATGATGCCTTGAGCAAGTTCAAGAATGGCGATGTTCCTATTTTGGTCGCCAGTGATGTTGCGGCTCGCGGCATTGATATTGCTGGGCTGTCCCATGTTTTTAATTTTGACGTGCCAATGAATGCTGAAGATTATGTTCACCGTATCGGTCGCACAGGCCGTGCCGGTCGATCAGGTCGCGCCTTCACCTTGGTTGCCAGCAAAGATGACGTCAATTATCTCGATGCTATTGAAAAATTAATCGGCAAAAAAGTGCCTGTTTTTGCCACTGGTGACAGCATGGAAATCACTGTTCATGATGAACCCGAAGTCGTCTCTGCAAAATCCAAAAAACCTGCGAAAGCGGTAAAATCTCAAGGGCAACATCGGAAATCAAAACAGCGTGGCAATGTTGAAGGGGAATTGCCTATGCCGCCTGATTGTTCAGGTGATTGCTTTAAGACCACCGAGCATACCCCTGCATTTCTTTTGAATTAATTATTTTAATTCATAGATTTAGAAATAACTTCTGATAAATCAGTTGAAATGCCGCCAGCGCCCTTAATACGCGCCAAAGCGCCCTTCATCATGGCTTTGCGTTCATCGCTATACAGGCTGAACCGCGTCAGGGGCAACACGATGCGAGCCGCCATTTGCGGGTTACGCTGATCAATTTGTGCGATATGCCGCGCTAAATATAAATAGCCTGACCCGTCATTAGCATGGAAATTCGGCGTATTCATCGCCGCAAAAACCGACAAGACCGAACGCAATTTATTGGGGTTATTCGCGTCAAAAGCAGGATGCTCCATCAGGGCGTCGCAATGGTCTGGTGTGGATACCATTGGCGCTGAAGATTGATGCATAAACCATTTTTCCATCACCAAGGAATTATCCGCCCAGCGTTCTGCAAATTCTGCCAGCGCTTCATCACGATGCGCGCTCTGGATTTGATTAAGCGCCGCTAAACCATTTTCCGATAAGGTCATGTTTTTATGCCGTGACAGATCGAGCGCATGGTCTTCGGCTCCAGCATATCCCGCCAAGACGGCCAATCCTAACAAACGCCCATAAAGCGCGCGGTCTTGAGCCGATAACCGATTGGCTTTCTTTTTATAATCAGCAAGCAATGGCGTTGCGACAGACTCAAGCCCCTTCCCGATCAGCGTCATCATCAAGCGGCGTTTTTCCCAAATCAAATATGGATCACAAATAGCATCCGGCTGATCCGCAATGGCCGCTTCAATGATGGATTGAGATGGCAAGTGCAGAATTTGTGCCTTTTCCGCGCCATCCAAACGAGCATCAGTGATGGTTTCAGCAAGGCCACGGGTGATGCCTGACAAATCAACAGACGCCGATGGCGAGGCCGCCATGGATACCAATGCCTTCACCATGAGGGATTGCCCTGCATCCCACCGGCCAAAGGGATCAACATCCCCGGCCAAGAGATGCATTTCTTCAGCATCCGTCAAATCAGTCTTCAATCGAACAGGGGCTGAAAACCCACGCAAATAAGACGGCACCGCATCTTCCGGCACTTGCGTAAGCGACAGGCTATCTTCCGCATCGGTTAAGGTAAAGGTCATTTGGTCAAGAGATACACCATCGTGATGTATCGGCACAACCGCGCCATTGCCGCCGACAAGCCCAAAGGTGATCGGGATAACCAGTGGTTTGCGCTCAGTATTGGCCGAGGTTTTTGGTGATTTTTGATGGAAATGAAGCGTCAATGTTTGCGTTTCCGCGGAATAATGACGGGTGATTGAAACGATAGGCGTGCCTGCTTGGCTGTACCATCGTTTGAATTGCTCAAAATCAACACCATTGGCATCTGCCATCGCCGCGACAAAATCATCACACGTGGCGGCGGTGCCATCATGCCGCTCGACATAAAGTGCCATGCCTTTCATAAAGCCATCATGACCAAGCATGGTGGCGATCATGCGAATGACTTCAGCGCCTTTTTCATAGACGGTTGGCGTGTAGAAGTTATTGATCTCACTATATTCTTCAGGGCGAATAGGATGAGAGGTCGGGCCGCTATCCTCGGGGAATTGAATGGCGCGTAACAACGCCACATCATCGGTGCGCTTGACGCCGCGCGAATGCATATCCGCCGTGAATTCCTGATCACGATAAACCGTCAAGCCTTCTTTGAGGGTTAATTGAAACCAATCGCGGCAAGTGATGCGATTGCCCGTCCAATTATGGAAATATTCATGGGCAACAATGCCTTCAACGCGATCAAGGTCACCATCGGTGGCGGTTTCATCATCCGCCAGAATAAATTTTGAATTGAAGATATTGAGGCCCTTATTTTCCATCGCCCCCATATTGAAATGGCTAACCGCGACGATCATGAAAATATCAAGGTCATAACTAAGCCCGTAAACATCCTCATCCCATTTCATGGAACGTTTCAGGCTTTCCATCGCGTGTTTGGTGCGATCAGCGTTGCCATGCTCCACATAGATCCGCAAATCCACATCACGGCCATCTTTGGTGGTGAAGTGATCCTGAACATGGTCAAGATCACCGGCAACCATGGCAAAAAGATAACTTGGTTTCTTAAAAGGATCATGCCAAGTGGCAAAATGTCGGTTGTCGTCAAGCACCCCTTCTTCAATCAAATTGCCGTTGGACAGCAGAACAGGCCAAGACCGAGGGGCTTCAATTCGAGTCGTGAAAACCGACATCACATCAGGGCGATCAGGATACCACGCAATATGGCGAAATCCTTCAGGCTCGCATTGCGTGCAAAGCATATCACCCGACAGATAAAGCCCTTCGAGGCTGGTGTTGTCATGGGGGTGGATGGTGGTGGTGGTTTCGACCACCGCGGTCGCCCCGACCTCAACATGAATTTCCCCTTGTGCTGTGTCAAACTGGCTCACATCAAGAGGTTGATCATCTACGACTATGCGATCAAGCGCCATTCCTTTGCCACCGAAAAGCGTCAATGGTTTTGTGCTATCATCAAGCCTAGATGTTTCAAGGCGACATATCACAACCGCCCGATCATCAAACAATCGGATGGTTAAATGAACAGCATCAATCGCGATATGCGGCTTAACGTAAGAAGACCGCTTGATCGGAACAGGCGCAGCATGGTCAAGCATGGATTAAGACCCGCTGGAATCGCGCGTGGTGGTATAGGCATCAAAGCAGTGGTCGTTGCAGTATGGCTTTCCTGTGACCACGTCTTTTCCGCAAAAATGAAAGGCGGTGGTCTTAGGGTCGCCAATCGGCCAACTGCAGCGTGACCGCGACCAATCAATTTGACGCAAGGCCAATTTAAGCGGAAGGTTTTCAGGCGCCACAACTTCAACTTTTGGCTTTTGCTCAGCGTTTGATTTTGCCGCGGTTTTATTGGAAATCGGCGATTGACGCTTTTTTAAGCCAAGGCGGTGGACTTTGCCCGCGATAGCGTTACGCGACACCCCTAGTTTTTCACCAATTTGGGATATGGATAAACCATCTTCCCAAAGTTTTTTTAGTGTTTCCAGTCGTTCATCAGTCCATTGCTGTGTATCAGACATGGTCTTTCCCTTATCGCTTAACCATCAAATGTAATAATTGAACTTAATCTTGCTCACAAAATATTAAGAAACCGACCGATTAGGTCACGTTGATAATCCAACATATGCTTTCCCGGATGGGTTTTCAGTCCCTTTTTTTCCGCCGCCGAAAGCCATATTGTTTTTTCTGGCACCATGATGATATCGGCGATTATCACATCGGCGTCAACATCTTCGAGCGAACACGGCATCGCATCGCTTTCCTTGAGCCCTAAACTGGTGGTGTTTACAATTATATTCTGCATCGGAAGGATATTTTCAACCTGCGCCATCTCTATGGTTTCAATCACCAGATTAGGGAAATGATCCCTTAAAATAGAAGCAACCGCATCGGCATTGGCAAGGGTGCGATTGGCAATGGTCAATTGTTGGATCGGTTGATCGGCCAGCGCCACCGCGATGGCGCGCGCCGCGCCACCTGCGCCAATCATCAAAACCTTTGCGCCGGCCAAATCATGCCCTTCCCCAATCAATCCCGAAACAAATCCAGCGCCATCAAAATTTTCACCAATCAAGCGCCCTTGATCAAATCGCACCGCATTGACCGCGCCGGTGATTTGAGCCGCAAGGCTGATGTCATCACAAAGTTTGGCCATGGGAAGTTTATGGGGAATCGTAACGCAAACGCCTCCCATATTCGGCATGGAAGAAAGACCGCGAATTGTTGTTTCGAGATGTTCTGAGGGAATATGAAGCGGCACAAGAACAGCATCAATATTGCGATCCTGAAAAACAGGGTTAAACACCATGGGCGCGCGCACATGATCAATGGGGTCAGCGATCACACCAAAAAGGCGTGTTGTACCTGTAATCATCATCATTTCCTTAAAAAAACACCCTGCATCCTAGACGTCTCCCTGCATCTGGCAAGGAAAAAATAGGGAAAATTAAGTCGTATCCCCCAGCCCATAAAGCGCCCCTGCATCCAGCAATGGAGGCGCAGGCTTCATGCTAGCAATCAGTTGGCGAAAGTCATGGGCATGGTCTCGGGCGATCTTTTCGGCCTCTTCTAGGGTGACCACCTGAAAGCGAATAGCCTGACCAGGCCGCAACCGCGCCAATTTGGGCAAATCTGCTGATATCACCGTTGCTATTTTTGTATAGCCGCCAGTGGTTTGATGATCAGCCAATAAAATGATGGGGATGCCATTGCCCGGCACCTGTATCGACCCGGTGACAATGCCATCCGATGGAATATCAGCGTTATCAATATGAGCCAGCGTCGGCCCATCTAACCGCATCCCCATGCGATTTAAGACGGGGGTCAAGCGATAATCACTGCTCGTCAAGGTGGCAAGTGCCTGATCCGTAAACCGATGATCTTGAGGGCCCAGCACAACGCGAATAGGCGCATGATCTCCCGATAAAACTGAGGGCAAAGGCTTGATCTGCATTTCAGGGCTATCAATGACCATAGCCTCGCCCAGATCAAGGCGATCCCCATCGCGCAAAAGCCGCCCTTCCAGGCCGCCAATCATGGCGTTGGGTGATGTCGCCATGGATCCGTATAAGAGCGGCACTTGCACCCCTCCTGAAATGGCTATCACGGCGGTGTTGCTATCGGTCAGCATATTGACGCGCACCGCGCGCCCTGCTTTTAAGTCCACCGCCCGATAAGACGGCACATCCAAATGAAACCCAGTGCTATCTTGGATAGACAAGCGCCCCTCTATGGTGCCTGTTAGTGCCACACGCGCCGAGGCACCCAGAACAAAGGATAATCCCCCCAGACAGACTTCGAGCACCGCCGCACCGTCATTATTGCCAACCAGCGCATTGGCGATACGCATGGCATCCCGATCCAGCACACCACCCTCAGGAACGCCCAAAGCCTGATGCCCCGGGCGACCGTGATCTTGGATGCTGGTGTGAGGGCCGGCGATCATGATCTCAATCTGACGCATCACAGGTCTCCAGAAATCAATTCAGGCGTGACAATCGCTTCGCCCGCCGATGCCGCCGCGTCCAGACGAAGAAATTCACCTTCATCAACCGCATAGAAGGTCACATCATCACCCGCCCGAAACAAAACAGGATCATCACGCTGACTGTCAAATGGCCGAACCGGAACGCGACCAATTAAATTCCAACCTCCCGGCGACGCAAGGGGATAAATCACCGTTTGATCCATCGCAATGCCAAGGCTCAAGGCAGGAACATATTGCCTGGGAGAAGAACGCCGAGGCAGATACAACGCATCATCAACCCCTTTCATGTAAGCCAATCCGGGCAAAAACCCCATAATCGCAACGGTTAAAGGATGACTGGTATGGCGTGCAATCACCTCGTCTTTGCTTAAACCACAGCGTGTAGCGACATCGGGCAAATCTTCACCATAAACCCCGCCGTAACAAACAGGCAGGCGCCAATGCCGACGCTGATAAGAGGATGCTGTATCCAATCCCAACAAATGGCCTTTTGTTTCATCCTTAAGCCTTTGCTGAGACGTCAAAAGACAGTCGTAATTGATCAACACATTGTTCATGCCGGGGATGACATCACGCAACCCAAGCGGAGGTTCTGCGCGCAACATCTCCCCCAATCGCCGCGACAAAACAATCGCATCTTCTTCCGGAAAGGCGGCAAAACTGACGATCAAGCCCTGATCAGAAGCGCTGTAATATTCAATTTTATCAATATTTTGATTATTGATTTTCATGTCATTGTTTAAGTAAAGTTGGATCAGGCTAAGGCAAACTGTAATCTTTACGCCGACTAAGATTATGGCATAGAATAATCATAAGTCGCAAAAATGAGTAGTCGAAAATGCCGTATTTTAATTTGAATTCCGACATGGCTGAAGGGTATGGACCATGGGTGATGGGGGATGATGAAGGCCTGCTTGGTCTTGTCCATTCCGCCAATATTGCCTGCGGTTATCATGGCGGCGATCATAATATCATGGCGCGGGTGATGGGCGCGGCCAAGGCTGCTGGCGTTTCCATTGGCGCGCATCCCGGATTTTATGACCTGCATGGTTTTGGGCGGCGGCAAATGAACCTGTCGCTCATCGAAATTGAAAACATCATCGCCTATCAATTAGGTTCAGCTCTAGGCATGGCCGCGTTGGTGGGGGCTAAAGTAACCCATGTCAAACCGCATGGCGCGTTAAACAATATGGCCTGCAACGATAAAGACATGGCGCAAGCCATCGCCAAAGCGGTTAAAGCCGTTGATGCTTCTCAAATTTTTCTTGCCCCTACCCTCAGCGCGTTGGTTCAGGCTGGTCAAGATCATGGGCTGACCACCGCCGAAGAAGTGTTTGCTGATCGGGCGTATATGCCAGATGGGCAACTGGCACCGCGCAACCGCCCCGATGCCATGATCCACGATCGTGATGAAGCCCTTAAGAATTGCATTCGGATGATTAGCGAGGGCAAGATCATAGCGATTGACGGCACGTTGTTAGATATAACCGCCGATTCCATTTGCGTGCATGGCGATGAACCTTCGGCGCTTCTGATGGTCAAGACTTTGAAAGAAGGGCTTGAAAACGCTGGCTTTACCGGCACCACCTTGCCTGAAATGATGGCGCAAAAATCCTAAAGATTATTTATCACCCTTTGGCGTAAAGGTTAGTGACGCTGAATTGATGCAATAACGTTGACCGGTGGGTTGCGGCCCATCAGGGAACACATGCCCAAGATGAGCATCGCAATCCGCGCAATGAACTTCTGTACGCACCATGAAGAACGATCGGTCGGTGGTGGTGCCAATATCATCAGCGCTCATCGGCTCGAAAAAACTTGGCCATCCAGAGCCGGAATCATATTTGGTATCAGACGAAAACAAAGGCTTACCACAACAAACACAAGCATAAACCCCTTGCTTCTTTTCATCCCATAGCGCCCCGGAAAATGCAGGTTCAGTGCCATGTTCACGCGTCACCCGATATTGTTCAGGCGTCAGCATCGAACGCCATTCGGTTTCTGATTTATTGATTTTGCCCATTAAGTCCTCCTTAATCTTGGCAAGTTTTCACCGCCCAATATATGCGCGTCGAGGTGGTAATCCAGCAAAGACCAGCAAAAATATAAGCAAACCATTGAAAATAACTCGGCCAAATACACATCATCACCAAGACAAGTATCGTCTCAAACCCTTCGGTCAATCCCCCCAGATAATAAAGCGATTTCTTGCCGCGTATATCGGTTGAAATGCCGCGCTTCTCCGCCATGATCGCAAAGGCCAAGAATGAAGACCCAGTGCCAACAAAACTAGCGATCAACACCGCCGCCGCCAAGGCGTTATTGGGGTCTCCAATGGCAAACCCTAAGGGGATCAAAGCATAGAAGATAAAATCAAGGACAATATCGAGGTAACCGCCAAGATCAGTGATGCCATTCTGCCTTGCCACAGCCCCATCAAGCCCATCAAAGATGCGATTCAGCAAGATCATCGCCAACGCCAATTGATAGAACCCTAAGCATAGCGCATGGAAAGCCAATAGCCCAATCACGCCACCGGAAACGGTGACCATATTGGCCGAGATGCCAAAACGCACAAGCCATCGGCCTAAACGATTACTGATGGGATCGACAAGCGGACGAAGACGGCTATCAAACATGCTCAACCATTGGGAATGACAAAGATCTGATCGGGATAAATCAAGTCAGGATCATCAATCTCAGTGGCGTTCTGGCGGACAATATCAACATAACGGATGCCCGCCCCATAGGATTTATAGGCGATACGCCAAAGCGCATCACCTTTATGAATAACAATCAATGAATTGCCATCAATGCCTTGTTCAATTTGCGCGCGGCTTAAGCGAATGCGTGCGCTGGCCAAGACCTTATTCTCGTTATCAAACAATTGTGCCTTTAACTCAAAACGCTCAAGCGTGTTGTCGATGGGAAGCGACACGGCATACATCGCCTGAGCATCTGGACGCACCTCATCCATAACCGTGTCGTTGACAGACACCTTAACCGCCGCCCCGCCTTCAGCGTTGCCGCTGACGCTCATGACATTGGGATTAAGCGCTTGGATAAAGCGAATGGTGATGCGAGGGGTCAGCACAGCTGGAGCTTCCCCTTTGTTTTCATCGACCGCTTCAGCCTCCGATTGACTGTTATTCGGTTCAGTCGAGGCAACTGGGGTAGACGCCGCCGAAGAATTGGTCACAGCAACACCGTCAGGCGCTTGCAAAACGGATGCCGTCGCTATGCTGTCTTCCGTATACGGCACCAGAGCGACCAAAGGCGTTTCATCGCGGCTAATGATATCAATGGCCAGAGCCAATTCACCAATTTCCTTGCTTCCATCAGGATGGATAATTTCAATCGACAAGAGATGAGACCCTAAACCAAGCAATTCTTCAGGGATAATAACCCACTCCCCTTGATCGGATGCCACCGCGCTGCCGATGATCTTGCCATCGCGCATCAAATTGATCGTGCT
>CAYNQW010000057.1:0-10349 GCA_964399415.1 uncultured Hyphomicrobiales bacterium | reverse complement strand
GGCGTCACCAGCATCCAGCAGATTAATCCCGCCCTGACCATGGCTGATCTTGATCACGCATTGGCTGAAACGTTTCGCGCGTGTTTTCCTTTTGATACGGGTGATGAGGCTGATCGTTAATGGACGCCCCAAAGCAACAGATCAATCGCTTCGATTAAAATCTTGAGGGCGCGATCGGCGTCGCGGCTTAATGCCGATTGATCATCAGATGAGGCTGTTTCCGCCATCAACCCGCCGCGCCCGCCTTCGTAATGGACAATCCCGTTGCGCCGTTCCCGCAACCAAAACGCATCGCGGCTATCCCGCGCGGCGGCCAGATCCATGCCATCGGCCATGGCAGGTTTGCCCGTGGGTTCGCGCAAAACAACATCGAGGATCGCGCAAGATTGAACAATGACCGTGGCGTGAAGCCCTGCCCTTGCCGCCATCAGCGTTTCATCCAAAAGCAACGCCGCGTGAGGCCCTAGATGCCGCTGTATCGCCGCCAGTCGGTTGAGCAGAGCCGCGTCCGCCATCAGGCTTTACCCATCATCGCTATCGTCAGCAAAACTCAAGATCGGTTGATCCACCATCAAGTTTTCGCCTTCAGCGGCATGGATTTCCGCGACCAAGCCCCCCGCATCCGCCTTCAAGAGATTTTCCATTTTCATGGCTTCGATAATCGCCACATCATCGCCAGCATTGACCGTATCCCCTGCCGCCACCAATAATTTCGTCAGCAGCCCCGGCATCGGCGCCACCACTTGTTTGGCGCCTTTCGTGGTGTCGGGGATCGGCATTAAGGCTTGTGCCGCCGCCATTCGCGCCGGCAAAACCAAGACCGACAACACGTCATAGCCCATCATCAAATGAACCGTTTCGGCTTTGCGTTGGTATTGGATGCGCGCCGCTTGGCCATTGATATTGCCCACAAAAAGTCGCGACGATTGATCGGGCAAATCCGAGAACTCATACACCGCACCATCAACCGTGATCGTCACGCTGTTAGCAAGATCAACATGACATTCGGCCTCACCCGCCGTATCATAACAGCGGAATTCAGACACTATCTTGCCGCCGCCAATTCCCGCCACGCGCGCCATCCGATCCGCCACCAGCAATACCGCAAGGGCGCGCATCACCCCCAGGGCTTTGCCGCTTGCTTGGGGTGGGGTAAAGCCTTCGGGATACACGTCACCGATAAAGCCTGTGGTCATATCGCCTTTTCGGAAAGCCTTGTTATCGCAGACATGGCGTAGAAATTGCCGATTATGCCCCAGCCCATCAATCACATAACTGTCCAAAGCATCGGACAAACGATCAATGGCTTGATCCCGCGTTTTACCATGGGTGATTAATTTGGCGATCATCGGGTCATAGAACATGGAAATCTCACCACCTTCGGCGATTCCACTATCGACACGAACGCCCTCGCCTGACGGCTCTTGATAACGCGTCAATCGCCCGATAGACGGCAGAAAGCCCCGCGAAGGGTCTTCGGCATAGACGCGGGCTTCCATCGCCCAGCCTATTGGTTTGATCTTTTCCTGCTTGAGGGTTAACTTTTCGCCAGCCGCGATGCGGATCATCCATTCGACCAAATCCAAGCCATAAACCAGTTCGGTCACGGGATGCTCCACTTGCAAGCGGGTGTTCATTTCCAAGAAATAGAAGTCTTCATTCGCGCCAACGATAAATTCAACCGTGCCAGCAGAACGGTAATGAACGGCTTTGGCCAATTTCACCGCTTGTTCCCCCATGGATTTCCGGGTTTTATCGCTAATAAACGGGCTTGGCGCTTCCTCAAAAACCTTTTGGTGGCGGCGTTGCAATGAGCATTCCCGCTCGCCCAAATAGACCACATGGCCATGAGCATCCGCCAAGACCTGTATTTCGATATGGCGAGGATTGGTGACGAATTTTTCGATAAATACGCGCGAATCCCCAAAAGATGACGCGGCTTCGTTTTGCGCTTGCGGCATCGACACGCGCAATTCGGCTTCGTCATGAGCAATCCGCATGCCCTTACCGCCGCCGCCTGCTGAGGCTTTGATCATCACGGGATAACCAATTTCACCCGCCCGCAACGCCGCTTCGTCCAAATCTTTTACCGCATCAGGCGTGCCCGGCACGGTGGAGACGCCTGCTTTATCGGCGATATTCTTTGACGTGATTTTATCGCCCATTGATGCAATGGCCTCAACCCCCGGTCCAATAAAGACCAGCCCAGCGGCTTCAACCGCGGCAACAAAATCAGCATTTTCCGATAAAAACCCAAAGCCGGGGTGTATCGCTTCTGCCCCTGTATCAAGAGCAGCCTTGATGATGCGATCCGCCTGCAAATAACTTTCCGCAGATGGCGGTGGGCCAATCCGCACCGCTTCATCAGCCATGGCCACATGCTCACCATTGGCATCAGCATCTGAATACACCGCCACGGTAGCAATGCCCATGGCCTTGGCGGTCTTCATAATCCGGCAGGCGATTTCACCACGATTTGCGATCAGTATTTTTGAAAACATTACCGCCCCCTTACAATGGTAAATTATCGTGCTTGCGCCACGGGTTTTGCAATTCTTTATCTTCCAGCATGGCAAAAGCACGCGCGATGCGGCGGCGGGTGTTGCGCGGCATGATCACGTCATCAATATATCCCCGCCCAGCGGCGATAAACGGGTTGGCGAATTTCTGGCGATATTCTTCGGTGCGCTCTTTGAGTTTTTCAGGATCATCTGCATCTTTTCGAAAGATAATCCGCGCCGCGCCTTCTGGTCCCATGACCGCGATTTCAGCCGTTGGCCACGCGTAATTGATATCCCCGCGCAGATGCTTGGACGCCATCACGTCATACGCCCCACCATAGGCTTTGCGGGTGATGAGGGTGACTTTTGGCACGGTGGCTTCAGCGTAAGCGTATAAGAGTTTTGCGCCGTGATTGATGATCGCGCCATTTTCTTGCGCAGTTCCAGGCATAAAACCAGGCACATCCACCAAGGTCAGGATCGGAATATTAAACGCATCAGCAAATCGCACAAATCGCGCGGCCTTGCGTGAAGCGTTGATATCCAAGCACCCTGCCAACACCATGGGTTGATTGGCAATAATCGCCAAGGATCGACCGTCTATATGGGCAAAACCCGTGATGATATTGGCGGCAAAATCCGGGTGAATTTCAAAGAAACTATCTTCATCGACAATATGCGAAAGAACGTCATGCATATTATAAGGCGCGTTTGGGTTCGATGGAATGATCCGATCCAAAGCTGGCGCTGGACGATCCGCCTGATCACGAGTGGTAAGCCGTGGCGCCATCTCCCTATTCGATTGCGGCAGATAAGCCATCAGCGCCCGAACCCCCATCAGCGCGGCGACATCATTGTCATAGGCTTTATGCGCGACCCCAGAGGTTTTGGTATGCGTGCCCGCGCCGCCCAATTCATCATGACTGACGGTTTCATGCGTCACGGTCTTCACCACATCAGGGCCGGTGACATACATATAAGAAGACCCTTCAACCATGAAGATAAAATCTGTGATCGCTGGCGAATAAACCGCCCCGCCAGCGCAAGGCCCCATAACAACTGAAATTTGCGGCACAACACCAGAAGCCGTGGCGTTGCGTTGGAACACTTCCGCATAACCGCCAAGCGAGGCCACGCCTTCTTGAATACGAGCGCCGCCTGAGTCATTCAACCCAATCACCGGCACGCCATTTTTGATGGCCTGATCCATGACTTTGCAAATCTTTTCAGCATGGGTTTCCGACAAAGACCCGCCAAGAACCGTGAAATCTTGGGAAAAGACAAATACCGACCGGCCATTGATTTGCCCAAATCCGGTCACCACGCCATCGCCGGGGATCGTGTTGTCCTGCATACCAAAGTCATGGCAACGGTGTTCAACAAACATATCCCATTCTTCAAAACTGCCTTCATCCAGCAACACATCAAGGCGTTCTCGTGCGGTCAATTTGCCTTTGCTGTGCTGAGCCTCGGTGCGTCTTTCGCCACCGCCTGCCCGCGCCCGCTTACGCCGTTCTTCCAGTTCTTCAATAATACCGGTCATAAATCCCCCCCGGTTGGTCAAAGCATCTTCAAATAACGATGCGCGTCTTGAATCAAGGCTTGATGATAATTCAAGCGTTTCTCTGCTTCTGCATCATAACCCCATTTATCCTGTTGCCACAAATCATCTAAGAACGCGGCGGCGAAAATATCTTCAATGGGGCGGTGATCGTCACTCGCCGCCAATCCCAGCACCAGCGAGCCTGAAGACGTCACCAGCGTATGAAGCCCTGCCAAGGCAAAATCATCAAACCCTTCGATCACTGTTTTTAGATGTTGGCGCATCTCTTGAGGTTGGTCGCCGGGCATGATGCCTGAAAAAACCTTTAAGCGGATGGCATGAAGATTTTCAATCCAATCGAGATACGGCTGCCAAACCTGATGCTGATGATCGCTAAGCCTTGAGTCATTCGCCTCACGATAACAAAGCAAGTCGCTACAGCCATAATTGACCATTTCATCGACAATTGCCTGCCGTTGCGGGGTGACGCGATCAATTGCCGTTACGGTGAATTTGAACATCGGCATGGTTTCGGGGTTAATCGTCTCAACCTGAGCATCCCATTCGTCGCGGATGGCTTCAGCCAAACTCTGGCTTGGAGCAAGCAAAGATGCCCCTGCTGGGGTTTTTACATCACGCCCATCAAGGCTGATCGCAAGGCCTTGAGGTTCTTGCCTTAGGGTTGTTTCTTTCCAAAAACGTTTGGCGTTCTTCGGCAATGCCATCTATCAATTGTCCTCAAAACAATGGGGATCAGCCGCTTGCCGGAACGCGGCATCAGCATCAAGCCCAAAAAAATCAAAAACGCGGCGCATATCATCAGGGATCGGCGCCGTCACAAATGTGCCATCGGAAAGCCGCAAGGCCGCCGCGTGCAAACAAAGCCTCGTGACAGCATCATTAGGGAAAGCCTCCGCGCCGCCATATTTACCATCGCCAAGAATAGGACAGTTTAAGTGCGCCAGATGCGCCCGCAATTGATGCGTGCGACCTGTTTTAGGGCGAAGCGCAATCAAACTCACCGCCCGTCCCATATGATCCAACATGCGATAGATCGTCGTCGAAGGCTGACCATGATCATCAACCATCATACGCTCATGCCCTTTGCCCCCTGTTTTTGCCAGCGGCGCGTTGATCACCCCTTGCTTGATCTTCGGCACGCCTAGGGCTAAGGCCAGATACGTTTTCTCATGATCATGATGCTGAAAGCCTTCGGCGATTTCACGCGAAGCGGCAAGCGTTGTCGCCACCACCAAAACCCCCGAAGTGTCTCGATCAAGACGGTGAACAAGGCGCAATTTTTCTTCATCAGGGAAAGCCAAAGGCAACGCCCCATCAACGTGCTGACTGGTGCCGCTGCCGCCTTGAGTGGCGAGGCCCGATGGCTTGTTCAATGCAATCCATCCTTTGCCGCGAGTGATCACCGACGCCCTGACCGCTTTCACCACTTGCGGGTTGATTTGCGATTGCGGCTTCGGTTTAGAGGCTTCGGTCATGATCACCGCGGGCATGGAGACAATTTGCCCTTCCTCTATCCGAGTGGATGATTTGGCCTTAGCACCATCGACACGGATCGCCCCACCACGCAACAGTTTTTCAATCCGCCCTTGATTGATCATCGGATGATGCCGGCGGATAAAGCGGTCCAATCGACTGCCATTATCTTCGGTGGTAATGAGGTGATCAATTCTTTCCATGACTGGTTTATTGCCCCCCAAGCAAAGCACGGCTGACCACCACCATCAGCATGAAAGCAGCGATTGAAAGCACGACAGACGCCGCCACATATCCCAAGGCTAGACCGCCCTGCCCCTTTTCCATCAAGGTTATGGCATCAAGCGCAAAAGACGAAAATGTTGTCAAAGCACCCAGGAATCCAACCATCAGCACCCCGCGCATCGGATCGCTTGAAATAAAACCAATGCTCAACAAAACATAGCAAATTCCCATCAGGCCGCTGCCGAGAATATTCACGGCTAAGGTGGCGAGCGGCTGAAGACCTGCGCCATAGAGACTTGTAATCATCATCGACACGGCGTAACGGCTAACCGCACCCAGAGCGCCCCCAAAGGCTATGGCAAAAAACATGATCATGGCTTGGTTTTAGGCGAATTGACGCCAAATATCCAGCCTTCACGCTGGGCTTGAATTTGGATTGCAGTATCGAGGTGGAAAACCGCATCCCCTTGGTGCAAATCGCGCAAAGCAGCGGCGGAAATGATTGCATCCAGATCATCGTGATCAGGCAGATGATGGGCAATCGACATGGCAGGGTCGGCGTTAAAATAAGCCAAGGCTTGATTCAAGGCGGCCATTGGTTCAGCGGCTTTCACCTTATCCTTGACGCTTGCCATGGCAAAATAAAGGGCTGGAAAAATCTCCACCACCGCCAAGACCGAAGCCTGCGATTGCCAAGCGGCGGCTTGGTTGGGATCCGTGATCGGCCAAATCACGGCGTCATCCTTTAACGCGTTCAAAAGCCGCATCCCGGCAAGCGAGCCTGTTCCCACACCAGCCGGTCCAACGCAGTTAAAGGTTGGAGATGGACTTCGGCCTTGCTGTGCGGCGATGGTTTCGGTCAAGCGGCGCCGTGATTGAAAGAGATTTCCCTTCCCGCCACTGCCATCTTTACGCTGAGGAGCATTGTAATAATGACGCAAAGTAGGATCGCCCCATACCTTTCCGCCATAAAGATGGGGTTGATCATTATTCGCCGCTTCAATGGTTTGCCATAGGGTTAAGGCATCCCTCAATTCAAGCCCGGAATGCGGGTAATAACCGCCGCCCGTGGCATCAAAAGGGTGACAAAAAGCAAAATCAATCCCGGCCAAGACGCGCCGCCCCTGATCACGCCTTTGGCGAAGGTGAGCCAGCACCATCTCGCGGCTCCAACCTTTGGGATGCGGCGGAGGGATCAGGCGTGGCGCGGCGGTTCCATGCTCCGCTTCGGCGACTTGAATCCCCTTGTGGTATTCGCCTTGGGCGCCAGACCAATCAATCCCAATGAAAAGATCAAACCCCGTCATTCTGGATCGTTTAACGCGTTTCGTTTTTTGGACCAATATTCAAGGCGCTTTTTGACCTCACGCTCAAACCCACGTTCAACAGGTTGATAAAATTCTTGGCGAGGCAAATCATCAGGAAAACAATTCTGCCCTGAAAACCCATCCGCCGTATCGTGATCATAGACATAGCCCGACCCGTAACCCAAATCTTTCATCAATCCGGTGGGGGCATTTAAGATATGCTTCGGCGGCATCAATGAGCCTGTATCGCGGGCAGTTTTCATGGCGGCCTTGAACGCCATATAAGCCGCGTTTGATTTTGGCGCGGTGGCAAGATAGAGCACCAAGGCAGCAACAGCCAATTCGCCTTCAGGCGTGCCAAGACGCTCATAACTTTGCCACGAAGAAATAGCATGGCTTAAAGCTTGGGGGTCGGCGAGGCCAATATCTTCTGAAGCAAACCGCGCCAGTCGGCGCAAAATATACCGCGGGTCTTCGCCCCCCACCAACATCCTTGCCAGCCAATAAAGCGCGGCGTCTGCATCGGAAGATCGCAAGGATTTATGCAAAGCCGACATGAGGTTATAATGCTGATCACCGGCACGATCAAAAGCCGCCGCACGTTGCGACAACACTTGAGTCAAGGTTTCTGGCGTCAGGATTTCTGGGGTTAGGGCATCTTGGCCATCTTGTTGTTGCGCCATGACGGTTTCCACCATATTAAGCAGATACCGCCCATCGCCATCCGCCATGGCTTTCATGGTTTGTTTGGCGTCTTCATCCATGTGAAGCGTAATGCCTTCATGGGATTCCGCCCGCGCAATCAGCGCATCCAATGCCGCATCATCCAATCGGTTCAACACCAAGACCTGGCAACGAGACAACAACGCGCCGTTCAACGCAAAACTTGGGTTTTCTGTGGTTGCCCCCACCAAGACCACGCGCCCATCTTCAACATGCGGCAACAACCCATCTTGCTGGGCTTTATTAAAACGATGGACTTCATCAACAAAAAGCAAAGTGCCAGTGCCGGTCAGGCTGCGTTCATCAGCGCGCGCAAACACTTTGCGTAATTCCGCCACGCCATCAAAGACAGCGGAAACCGGCTCAAAAGCCAACCCAGCCTCAGCCGCAAGCAATCGCGCGATGGTGGTCTTGCCGGTGCCGGGCGGCCCCCAGAATATCAGAGACGGCATCATCTGACCGCTTCGCGCCGCCGCAACCATACGGGATAATTTCCCATCTTTACCCAGCAGATGATCTTGCCCTGAAACATCGGACAATTTGAGCGGTCGCATCCGTTCGGCCAACGGCTTTTGCCGCGTTTGATCAAAGAGTGAAGATGATGGCGTCATAATAGATTGATTATGCAACGACTGCTTGTCTGGTTTCAAATCAAAAGAAAAGGCCGGCAAAGCCGACCTTTTACAACTTCTATTTGATTTGCCGTTATGCGGCTGATTCTTCAACCGGCGTGTCGTCATCCATCACTGGCCCTGAATCTTGGCCGCGAGCATCTTCATCACGATCCACGAATTCAATCACAGCCATAGCAGCACTGTCGCCATAACGGAAACCTGCTTTGATGATGCGGGTGTAACCGCCTTGGCGATCGGCATAACGCTCAGCCAAGGTATCAAACAGTTTGGTGACCATGTCATTGTCGCGCAAGCGGGCAAAGGCGAGGCGACGGGCATGGAGATCACCACGCTTACCGAGGGTGATCAGACGTTCAACAACAGGGCGCAACTCACGGGCTTTTGCCAATGTGGTGACAATCTGTTCATGCTTAATAAGGGCTTGGGACATGTTGCGGAACAGCATCTGACGATGTTGTGAGGTGCGGTTCAGTTTCCGTCCAGACATACGATGGCGCATTTTGGTCTCCTGTTATCGCGCTGGGCCTAGAAAGGTTCGTCCAGGCGTTTGGCCATTTCTTCGATATTTTCTGGTGGCCAGTTTGGAACATCCATGCCGAGTTCAAGACTCATCGCTCTCAGCACTTCTTTAATCTCATTCAATGACTTGCGGCCAAAGTTTGGTGTCCGCAGCATTTCGGGTTCAGTCTTCTGCACCAAATCACCGATATAAACGATGTTGTCGTTCTTCAGGCAATTTGCAGAGCGCACAGAAAGTTCAAGTTCATCAACTTTCTTAAGAAGGTTGCGGTTAAATGGCAATTCATCCGCATCTTCTTGAGGCGCAACCGTTGATGGCTCTTCGAAATTGATCATTGGTTGCAGTTGATCTTGTAGGATACGCGCGGCAAAAGCGACGGCATCTTCAGGCATCACCGAACCATCAGTTTCGAGTGTCAGCAACAATTTGTCAAAATCAGTACGCTGACCTACACGAGTGTTTTCCACCTTATACGCCACTTTGCGGATCGGTGAATAAATCGCATCAATCGGGATCAGGCCAATGGGGCTGTCTTCATTGCGATTCGCGCTAGCAGGAACATAGCCGCTGCCAGTTTCAACCGTCAATTCAGCGTTCAATTCAGCGCCTTGATCCAAGGTGCAGATGACATGGTCTGGGTTCATGATTTCAACGCCATTGACCAAATTGATCATCGCCGCTGTCACGGTGCATGGGCCTTCAGCCGACAAGCGCAAACGCTTAGGGCCTTCAACGGACATTTTAACCGCCACCCCTTTGAGGTTCAGCACGATATCGGTCACATCTTCACGCACACCGGGGATCGAAGAGAACTCATGCAATACGCCTTGCACTTGAATGGACGTGATGGCTGAGCCTTGCAGTGAAGACAACAGCACACGGCGCAGAGCGTTACCAACGGTAACGCCAAAACCACGTTCAAAAGGTTCAACCGTAATGGTCGCCTTATGGGGGTTTTCATCAGACGACTTAACGGTTCTGTTTTCGGGTTTTTTGAGTTCCAGCCAGTTCTTTTCAATCATGGCGTCATTCCCTTCAATATATATTTGCCTGACATCAGGCGATAACGGTGGTCAGCAGGTCTAAGAAGTATTGATTAGACCCGGCGACGCTTCCGTGGACGGCAACCGTTATGGGGGATCGGCGTCACATCACGAATAGAGGTAATGTTAAAGCCAACCGCCTGAAGCGCACGAAGTGCAGATTCACGACCTGTCCCTGGGCCACGCACTTGAACGTCCAACGTTTTCATGCCGTGTTCAATGGCTTTTTTGCCAGCGTCTTCAGCGGCAAGCTGTGCGGCATATGGGGTGGATTTCCGTGATCCTTTGAACCCCATGCCACCAGCAGATGACCAAGAGATCGTGTTGCCTTGAACATCGGTGATGGTCACTTTGGTGT
>CAYNQW010000056.1:0-10401 GCA_964399415.1 uncultured Hyphomicrobiales bacterium | reverse complement strand
GTGTCGAAAAAACAGCCTGAAGAGCGCATTGATGCCGCCCTTGAGGCCGGGCTTCGCGTGTTTGGGGAAAATCGTGTTCAGGAAGCACAAACGCGTTGGTCGCATCGGCGCGGCCAATACCCTGATTTGCGCCTGCATTTGATTGGCCCTTTGCAAACCAATAAAGCCGCAGACGCGGTCGCGCTTTTTGACGTGATTGAAACGGTTGATCGCGAAAAATTAGCCGCTAGTCTTGCGCGGGAAATGCAAAAGCAAAACCTCCAGCGCGCGTGCCTTATCCAAGTCAATACCGGCGATGAAGCGCAAAAGGCAGGCATTCATCCTCAAGACGCGGTGGCTTTTAGCCGCCATTGCCGTGAGATCCATGGCCTCAACATCATGGGCATGATGTGCATTCCCCCCGTTGACGAAGAACCAGCAATGCATTTTGCCTTATTGAAAAAACTAGCCGCTGAGGCAGGTCTTCAAGTTTTATCCATGGGGATGAGCGGCGATTATCCCACCGCGATCCGTTTTGGCGCGACCCATGTGCGGGTTGGCTCGTCGCTATTTGGCGCCCGCCCCGTTGCTTAAGCCTTTTGATGTTTAATCAATCAAATGGCCGGTGCGGGTTTTTTTGGTGTTCAAATACCCGTCATTGTGAGGATTGCTAGCGGCGATCAGCGGGATGCGCTCTTCGACCGTAATGCCGCAATCTTCAATTTGGGCAATTTTATCGGGATTGTTGGTGAGCAGGCGAATGGTGTTTTTGCCGAGCCGTTTTAACATCGCCGCCGCCGGTAAGTAAAACCGGTGATCGGTTTCAAAGCCAATGGCGTGATTGGCGTCAACCGTATCAAGCCCATCATCTTGCAAAGCATAGGTTCGCAATTTATTGACCAAGCCAATATCTCGGCCTTCTTGGGCAAGGTAAATCAGCAAGCCGCCGCCGGCTTCAGCCATTTGTCGGATGGCCAATTGCAACTGGTCGCCGCAATCGCATTTCAAACTACCGAGCAAATCGCCGGTGATGCATTGCGAATGAATCCGCACCAAGGGCGCTTGTTGTTGATCCGCGCCGTTGATGATCAGGACAAAATGTTCAGTGCCGCCATCTTTCGGCTGAAAAATAGCAATCTCAGTATTTTCCGCGCCCCTGATGGGCAATTTGGCGCGCGCCGCTTCGCGCAACAAGGCGGCGGATGTTTCTTCAAAAGACCGAATGGTGTTTTCGCTGATCATGATATAGCCGCGATCTTCTGCCCATCGGTTCAGGCTGCGGGCGTCATGGTCAGGAATATGCGCCGCCAAAGCCGCCGGCATCAACCGTGCTGACCGCATCAGCATCAACACCAATACCGCCATGCTGTTTTCGCCTTCAGGCAAAATGGTCAATTTTTTGGGATCAATCTTGATGGGGAGATCGCCAATCAATTGCAGAATTTCATTCGGCCCGATTTCTTCGGAAATTAAAATTGAACAAGCCTGGACGCCTTTTTTGGGATTAAGGCCAATGGCGCGGGCACGCTGGGCGGTGATCAACAAATACGGCATTGATTGGCTGGCTTCTGCCAAATCGCGCAGGCTATCGGCGCTGACTTGCTCGGCAGGTTTTACAATACCCGCATAACCTGCTTTCGATAAAAACAGCACGGGCGCCCCACGGCGCAAATCAGCAATCGCACGATGAGCGGTGTTTTGCATGGTCACTGAAGGCGTCATTGTTGTTCCGGTTGCTTCTGTTAAAGGGCCAATTGCCGCAATGGTTATCTATAGATTGATCGTGCCTGATAATTAATTTACGCTTAAAGCAAGGGTTAATTTCTGGTCGCAGGTGTATTGCTGACGTTTATATTGTCTTCCTTAGCCGATGTGGCCAGACTCAACAATAGGAAAGCACATCCCTCATGGTCAAGATTATTACGATTGAAGATGATAGCCTGTTGTTAGAAACCTTGGTCGATCAATTGTCCCAAGAGGATGATATTGACGCTCTTGGCGCGGCCAGTCTTGCGGAAGGCCGGAAATTGATCAAGAATCACGACCCGGATTTGGTGTTGCTTGATGTTATGTTGCCCGATGGCGATGGCCGGGATATGTGCCGCTGGATACGCAGCCAAGGCTATTCCATGCCCATCTTGATGTTAACCGGCCAAGACAGCGAAGCCGATACCATCGAAGGGCTGGAAGCAGGCGCCAATGACTATATTACAAAACCTTTAAGACTAGGGGAATTGCTGGCGCGGATTCGCGGTCAACTTCGGCAATACCAACAGCAAGAAAACGCGCGCATCAAAATAGGGGCGTTTCACTTTATTCTGGGCAATAAAACTTTGACCCATCGCAAGTCCAAGGCATTGCTGAACCTGACCGAAAAAGAAGCCGCAATCATCAAATATTTGCTGAAGAAAAATGGTGAAATGACGCCGAAAGCTGAATTGCTTGAACATGTTTGGGGGTATAGCGAGCAAGTGTCGACCCATACCCTGGAAACCCATATCTATCGCTTGCGGCAAAAGATTAATGCTATCGACAAAGCGCCCTTCATCATCACCAAAGACAATGGCTATCAATTGGCGTGATGCCGCAAGTCATGGTGATAATATATTGGTTTGGTGAGATTGGCTGGGGCGGTAGGATTCGAACCTACGGTACACGATACCAAAAACCGTTGCCTTACCACTTGGCTACGCCCCAGCAAGTGTTGTGCAACATAACGACTTAACATCGCCTCATCAAGACTGTTTTTTTGGGAAAATTAAATTTATTGCAAAACCCGATAAACCCGAGCGGCGGGATAGCGATCAAGCACCAATTCCAATCGTTGCTGATCATACGCCGCGCGGTGGAACAACGCATTGAAATTGCTATTCCATAGAGGAAGCGGCGCAAGAGCCAGTTTTGTTTTCTGGCCTTGGTTGTTCACCAGCATCAAGACAAATTGCCCATTGGGGTTGATGATCTTTTGCGCGGTTTGAAACCCATCGCGCAATTCCACCAGGGCATGGAGAATAGGTTGGCCATTTAAGGTGCCATGTTGCAAATCCAGCAAGCCCAGATTGCATTGCAGTTTTTGATCTTGCGCCGCCTGACATTCAAGGGGGTTGTATTGATAGCCGCGCAAAAACTCTGGCGAAGGCGCAATGCCACTCACCACATCATGAAGACCAAGCGTGGCAATGGTGTTCATCCAACCCTGCATCTGTTGTGTTACCACCAGATACAACGGACGGTCCGGCATTGGCGCATTGAGGATGGCTTGATTAAGGCTGTCCAAATTAACCGCGTGATTGTCGATGCCCTCGTCGCCTTCTTTGATGATGAATTTGGTGATTTGAGTCAATTCAGCGAGTTGAGGACTCACCAAGCCGCGGGCAAAAAGATGCGTGCGCGGGGATTTCTGTCCGCCGCCATCATGGAGCGTGGCCATCCCGCTTTTCAGATGCGCCATGTAGCCATAATCCCACCAGGTGGCGATGACGCCAGTCTTGTTTTGATCAAGATCACGCATTGCGCTGAAAGTTTCAACCGTCGGTCGATCAAAAGATGGCCGAGGCATATAATTCAGCATGGATGTTGACGCGGTGCCTAAAATCAACGCGCCAGCCACCACCAACACTGACCCATCTGCGGCCATGGAAAAAGACGGGGATGAGGGTCGGGAAAAGAATGTTGCCACAAGCCGAGTTGCGCTTAAAACCAACCAAGCCGCTCCAAACCAAACAAACGGCGCGGCAAAAAAAGCAAATCGCCGCCCTGCGATAAACGCCAGCATGCCCATGACAAAGAACGGCAGAAAAATCATCCCTTTGGCGGGGCGCGCGAGGACAAACAATAAAAATCCAACCGCGCCCACCACGCCGAGATAGGGATGGGTGGTCATCAAACTCAATGTCTCAAGAAAATCGAGATTTGATAATTCGGTGATCGTTGAAAACGTATTGGGAAAAGACAAAACGCTTTCGGTGCCAGCGGTCAGGTCCGCTTGGGTATTGGCGCCAGACAGATAGTTAAAAACATCCATCATAAAAGGCCAGAGTGTCGCGGCAAAAAAGATAGGGTTGATGACCACGATCACAATCGCCATGGCCAAGAGCGCGCGCTTGGCATCAAATTGATGCGCCCATACCGCCGCCCCCATCATCAACGGCAAGAACACCACAAAAGGTGATTTCAAATACCACCAAAAGAACATTTGCATCGCTAAGCCGGTCAACACCGCCATGGCAATGATCAGGAAAAGCCGTTTTTGCCGCGCCGCTAGTAAAATCAGCGATAAACACAAGGCCAAAAAGAACACCACCAATTGATCAGTGTCGATGCGCCCGATTGAACTTCGGACGAGATAAGTGGTGCTGAGCCCCATGCCGGTGGCGGCAATCGCCCCTTCCGCTGGATAGCCAGCCGCCCAGAACATCACCCCGATCATCGCCGCGGTTAACAATCCGGTGATGGGAAGCATGACATTGCCGGCGGTGAGCAAATCCCCATCATAAAACCAATCCGCCAGATGGGCGATGATCACCGATAAGAGCGGCAAATCGCGGAGATGACGATCGGTTGAAACCTCAGCATTATCAGGAAAAAGACGGCTTTGATCAAAATCTTGCCCCATCACCCCGCGGCTGTAATTTTCGGCGTAACTGAGAAAATACCCCGCATCGGTGGTGCTGACCAATGGCGATTCATCGGCAAAAAACGCATCACGATGTTCTTGCCAATATTGCCATTGGTTTTGACGCACTTCGAAATTGATCATCGCCGCCAGCGCAATCAACATCGCCGCCCCAATCAGATAACGCCAATCAAGACACGAGGTCATAAAAGGCGGGGACATCACGCGACGATGCCATTGCTGAACCTGTGACAAAAACAACATAAAACTCACCCCCGATAGGAATTGTCATTCTGACAAAAGACCGGGGGTGATGCAATCCATCATCCGAGATTTGATCGCCTCAAGCCAAAGCGCCAACCCATCGCCATCGGGATTCCTGATCCAAGGCCTTTGCCGCATCATGGGCAAGATCAGGAGAGGAAAATAGCGCAAAGCAAGTCGCGCCACTGCCACTCATGCCATGGGCTAGGTAGCCTTGATGCGATGACAATTGGGATAATCCGTTCAAGCAAGAGCCAATCGCAGGGGATAATTCCCGTGCTGGTGGCAGCAAATCATTCCCGCGTTTTAGCCAATGGCTTAACTCGCCCGGTGTTTGAAAATCCCTTGGCGATTGATGAGGTTTATTTTGTGGTGATGGGGAATAATTCAGCCGTGTAAACACATCTTTGGTCGAAAGGCTGATCTTGGGGTTGATCAAAATTAACCCGGCGGAGCCCAGCGGTGGTAAAGACAAGGTCGAGATGTCTTCGCCAATGCCTTGCATCCACCACGATAAAGCATCAGGCTGGAGCTGCTTGGCCAAACACACAGGCACATCCGCGCCGAGGGTTAACCCAAGCGCCATTAAGTCTTGGATCGCCAAAGGGCTGGGGCAATGATGGTTAAGCCCTGCAATAACCGCCGCTGCGTCGCTTGATCCGCCGCCAATGCCAGCGGCAACAGGGATATTCTTTTCAAGATGAACCGCCAAGGGTTGATCCCAACCCGAGGCCTTCCGATAGGCGCGAATGGCCGCTGTGATCAAGTTATCACGGTGGTCTGTTTGGTGAAGCGAAGCGGCTTCGTCCCCTGTGATGGTGAAGTGATCCTTGGCCGCCGGCGCAAGCGTTATGACGTCTGCCAGTGTTGCAAAAACAACCAGCGAATCCATCAGGTGATAGCCATCATCACGGCGACCGGTAATCGTCAGGGAAAGGTTAATTTTTGCAAAAGCGTTCAGGGTGATCGGCGTCATCATGGGGCTGATTTCAACGGCGCTTGATTAATTTTATCGTCGAGCATATCCAAGGTTAACCCATCCGCTTCTTGCCCTTCTTTGATCAGATCAATCGCGCGTTGCCATTGAAAAACCGCTTCATGCCAACGGTTAAGGGCGGCATAGACATCGCCTAAATGATCGGTGATCAGCGGATCAACCGGGCGTAAGGCAACGGCTTGTTCCATAAACACAAGCGCCTGATCAGCGTCGCCCAGTTTGAAATACCCCCAGCCAAGGGAGTCCATGAAATACCCATTATCAGGCTGTTTTTCGATCGCGTCACGGATAAACCCAAGGGCTTCTTCAGCGTCGCCGCCTTCTTCCAACAGCCAATACCCAAGATAATTCAGGGCATAAGCATCGCTAGCGTCCAAGATAAGCGATTGCCGTAATGCTTGTTCGGCGGCGTCTTTTTGATCCAATTGATCAAGAGCCAGCCCGCGATAGTAATGCAATCGCGCATTATCAGGCATAAGAGATAACGCCATATCATAGGCGTCCAAGGCCGTTTCATAATCGCTGTTCCACCGGGCGGTATGGCCTTTTTGCATCCATAACGTTGGGTTGCTCGCATCGACCGCCACCAAGCGGTCAAAAATGACCATGGCCTCACGAAAGAGCGTTTCATCGGTTTTCGCGCCAAGATAACGCGCTTTGATGAATTGGGTGGGGTGATGCCAGATGCTGGTGTCAGCAATTTGATCATGATAAGTCAGCGCCAGATCATGACGATTAATGTCATTATAATAAAGCCCCAGCAAATAATTGATCATATCAAAATCAGGCGCGATGCGTTTGGCCAAATAAAGACGCGCGCTTTCGCTTGAGGGTATGGATGTGCGTATTCCCGACGCGTCAACAATAGCCTTGGCCAACAAGATTTGAACCGACGGCTTAGGCAATAACGGCGAAGAGCCTTGATCAAGAGCAGATAATATCCCCTGCCGATCCAAATAGGATCCTAAATAAGGCAAAAGCAAAATTTTGGCGTCCTGAACATTGCCGTGACGGGCGATCACTCCAGCCATGACTGTTGCTGAAAGCGTATCCATATTGGGATGTTCCATGGCTTTTTGTGCTGAGGCGATCGCATCTTCGGGGCGCGATAGATATTCCGCCAGCAATGCTGATTGTATCCAAAACGCCGATGGCCATTCGTCTTTTTCTGGGGTTTGTAATTCTTTTAACCGTGTCAGGCCAGCATCGCCTTGGTTTTGCAAAGCCAAGGCCCAAGCGCCCATGATCACCCCCATGGGTTGCGTGGCGCTGTCTTCCAGCAATCCATCCGCCACCGCCAATGCTCCAGACCAATCTTCCGCGTCAAGCGCAAGAATTAACGCTGGTTCATTGCCATAAGCCAAAAGATGACCGCTTTGTTGGGCGCGGCTGGCAAGCGCGGCGGCGTGATCAATATTGCCGTTTATGTAATGCGCCCGAAAGGTCATCTCCAATAATTCAATATTATCAGGGTCAGTGAGCAGGACTTGGGTAAATTGATCGGCCGCCAAACTCATCTCGGCATTTCGACTGGCGCGTTGGGCTAACAAAAACGCCGATGCTGAAGATGACCCAAGGGTGATGTCTTTCTCCGGCGATTGTTCGCCATCACTGGTAATTGGCGCCGGCGATGACGGCTGGTCAGGCGATGGGGTATTGATGGCTTGGCATCCCCCCAGCGCTGCCAAGAGCAAAAGTTGATAAACCCAAAAATGTTTGAACACCACGCGCAAAGCCCCTGTCCTTTCCTGTTCATACTATGACGGATAGGACAGGGGCTGTCATGGGTCAAATGTTGATAAAGCCCATCAATTACATATTGGGATAGGCCGGTCCGCCTCCGCCTTCAGGCGTGACCCAAGTGATGTTTTGGGTTGGATCCTTAATGTCGCAGGTTTTGCAATGCACGCAATTCTGCGCGTTAATTTGCAAGCGTGGGTTTGATCCATCATCATCACGAATGATTTCATAGACCCCAGCAGGGCAATAGCGTTGTTCCGGCGCGTCATAAATCGCAAGGTTATGCGCCACCGGCACAGACGCGTCTTTCAACGTCAAATGCGCGGGCTGATTTTCATTGTGATTCGTGCCAGAAAGATAAACCGAAGAATTGCGATCAAAACTGACAACACCATCAGGCTTGGGGTAATCAATTTTGGGCATCTCCGCCGCTGGTTTCAGCGCGGTGTGATCAGCGTGGTGGTTAAAGGTCCACGGCGCTTTGCCCCGGAACAGATAAGTGTCCAGTCCCGCGTAAGCCATCCCCAACCACAGGCCTTTGTGAAACCCTGGGCGAATATTGCGGACGCGATACAATTCATCCCAAAGCCAAGATTGTTCGATCTTTTCGCCGTAACTTTCAGGTTCAACGCGAGCCGACCCCTCACCAGTCACGACGTCAAACACCGCTTCAGCGGCAAGCATGCCGGATTTCATTGACGTATGGGTGCCTTTGATTTTTGGCACATTGAGGAAGCCTGCGGTGCAGCCCACCAAACATCCGCCAGGGAAAGTTAGTTTCGGGATGGATTGAAACCCGCCTTCGTTCAACGCCCGCGCGCCATAGGATACACGGCGGCCGCCTTCAAACACATCACGAACTTTCGGATGGGTTTTGAAGCGCTGAAACTCTTCAAAAGGGGACAAATGCGGGTTTTGATAATCAAGGCCGATCACATACCCCACCGCCACTTGATTGCCATTGAGGTGGTAAAGGAATGAGCCGCCATAAACATCGCTGGAAACTGGCCAACCCACCGAATGCCAGACTTTGCCCGGTTCAGATTTTGATGGGTCAATATCCCACAATTCCTTGATGCCAATCGCGTAGGTTTGAGGGTCTTTGCCTTCGCGCAAATCAAAACGATCAAACAAGGTTTTGGTCAAGTGACCGCGACAGCCTTCGGCAAAAATGGTTTGCTTGCCAAGCAATTCCATCCCCGGTTCATAAGCGTCGGTCTTCTCGCCATCTTTGCCTATGCCCATATCGCCTGTGACGATGCCGCGAACATTGCCCTCTTCGTCATAAAGCACTTCGGCGGCGGCAAAGCCAGGATATACCTCAACGCCAAGCGCTTCGGCTTGCTCGCCCAGCCAGCGGCAGAAATTGCCCAAGGAAATGATGTAATTGCCATGATTGTTCATCTGCGGCGGGGTGGGCAGACGGAAACTGCTGGTTTCGGTCAAGAACATAAACCGATCATCGGTGACCGGTGTGTCGAGAGGGGCGCCAAGGTCTTGCCAATTTGGCAGCAGTTCATTTAAGGCGCGCGGTTCAAGCACTGCGCCCGATAAGATATGCGCGCCAATCTCCGCGCCCTTATCAATCAAACAGACCTCAATGGATTTGCCGGTTTCATTCGCCAATTGCTTAAGCCGAATAGCGGCGGAAAGGCCAGAAGGTCCGCCCCCAACAATCACAACATCAAATTCCATCGATTCGCGTTCCATCGCGCTCCCCTTTATGCTTTATCGTCATCATCTGTTTTATCACAACTAGACGAGTTCAATCATTCCTTTATATTAAAAAAAGACAACGCAACAAATCGCCACATTAAGACATTAATTAGCATGATGCCGCCGAACGCCCCTACAGACATGACTTCCGCTGAATGCCCCGATGAAAACTTGGCCATGTTGCGCCTTCAGGTTGAAATTGGCGCCGATGAAGCGCTGTTGGATACGCCTTCGGTCGCGGCGATGGATCAGGCCATTTCTTCTGTGGTTGCATCTGCCGTAAACCCAACGATTAAACCAGAGGTTGCTGAACAAGCCGCGGCCTTTCCAGAGGCTTCATCGACCGTGGTATCCTCCCCTGCTGCAACCGATTGGGCTGAGATTGGCGATCGCGAAGAATTGCAAAGCCGCTGTGCAGAATTTGATGGTTGCGGGCTGAAAAAAACCGCCACCAATTTGGTTTTTTCTGACGGCAATCCCGAGGCGAATGTCATGCTGATTGGCGAAGCTCCCGGTGCTGATGAAGACCGGCAAGGCAAACCTTTTGTTGGCGTGAGCGGGCAATTGCTCGATCAAATGTTTGCCACCATTGGCCTTGATCGCCAAAGTCTTTACATCACCAATATCCTGCTGTGGCGGCCGCCGGGCAACCGCACCCCCACCAGCGAAGAAGTTGCCGCGTTTATGCCAATCCTTCGCCGCCATATTCAATTGATTGCCCCTAAGATGATCATCACCCTTGGTGGGTCTTCGACCAAAGCTTTGCTGGCCACCAGCGAAGGCATTTTGAAAACACGGGGACGGTGGCATGACTATGACACAGGCGCGGGCATTGTGCCGCTCTTGCCAATGTTGCATCCCGCGTATTTGTTACGAACCCCGGGGCAAAAAGCCTTGGCTTGGCAAGATTTGCGGCGCGTTTATCGCCGCCTTGAAACAGAAGCGTAAGAGAAAATGATCACCTTCTTGCGGATAGAGATTGATTGCAACCATGGCGATTGAGTACACTCATTTAAGCCTCCATAGGATGATGCCATGCCGCGTTTAACAAATATGATTTTGCTGTCCATGTTGGATGCCATGATAACAT
>CAYNQW010000055.1:0-10532 GCA_964399415.1 uncultured Hyphomicrobiales bacterium | reverse complement strand
AGCGCAGGCAGTAGTCATAAAGGCTGTCTAAATTCATAGCAACCTCGCCGCCTTTTTCATGGTCAAGTGTCTTTCTCAGGCCAAAAATTATCTTCTGTGCTTTTGTCACTTGTATGGATTTTTTTTGAAAGTCACCCAGACCTAGTGCGGCGTTCGCTTCTCTGACGCGCTTAATGGCGCCCTCGATAAGAACTTGTACCATCTTATGCTGGTCGTTCTGATCGATTTGCTTGATTGCCGCGCCAGCGACGCCTTCGTACATATCTAAGGCTGCAAGAGTTTGTGGACTCATGAAATTTCCCCTCTCCCTATTCATGGCAATGACGAAGAAGGGCTGCTGCCCCAGTTCGTCATTCATATCCCGCTGTTATTGAGTAGATCGACATCATATCCAGAAAAAATTAATTCTGGCCCACATAAAGCTTGCCAAGGGACGGCATATAAAAATCTTGCTTCTTTATATATCGGGAAATTACCCGTGAGAAACAGGCTGCCTTAACCAGGCTCATCGTTCATTCAAATCTTATGATTAAAGTTATTTAACTAATTTTTTAAGGTTCGGAATGCAAATGTCGATTGAACCACCTGACCGGAGGAACGAGATGGAAACCTCTTAGACCCGGTCTTGAACGAAGTCAGAAAGATCTTAGTGTCGAGAGCCTATGGGGGTAGGTGGCAATGAGAACTCTCTGGTGAAGATGCGGATGCGATCCCAACCAATCCAGTGCTTACCGTAACTGGCAGGGATCCAGAACCGTCTTTAGTTTATTAAATGAAGGAGACTTACCATGACAGTTATTAACACGAATATCAGCGCGACCCTTGCGGCGAACGCGATAAAGAAAAATGACAGAGAGATGACGACAGCGATGGAGCGACTCTCAACAGGCATGAGGATCAACTCTGCAGGTGACGATGCAGCCGGTCTTGCTATTGCAGCCCGGATGCAATCTCAGGTGGATGGCCTCGAGCAGGCGGTCCGGAATGCTAACGACGGCATTGCGATGCTGCAGGTTGCAGAGGGCGCGGTTGTTGAGATCAGTAACATGCTGTCTCGAATGAGAGAGCTGGCGATTCAGGCGGCAAGTGGTACCTATAGCGCAACCGATCGTGCCGCTCTCAACCTTGAGCTTCAGCAGTTGTTCCTGGAAATCCAGCGAATTGCTGTTAACACCGAGTGGAACGGCATCTCCATCTTGAACGGCGGCAATGACGCGGCGAACAGCACTGCGACAAAGACAAGCGTGACACTGCAGATAGGCGCGGGATCTAACCAAGAGATGGTCGTTGACCTCAAGTCGTGGGATCCGCGCACAACTTTTAATACGGCAGATACCGTTGTGGGCATCGGCAATACCGATAACGAGATCTCGGGCGGAACCGACGCGTCTGCTTATGGTACCGCGTCTTTAGTCTATGACGCTGGCTTTGTAGACAGTGGCGTCGATGGTAGGGCTGGTGATGACGACGTGGAACAAGCGGTTGTCACCTCTGAAAGCACTGACGCAACTAAAGATAAATACATTGATATCACGACTGCTCCGAATGCTGCTGCTTTGGTCAAGCAAATTGATATTGCAGTAACCGCGGCAGCGTCAGAGCGGGCAAAACTCGGCGCATACATTAATCGACTGGAATACGCCGCAGATAATCTGGCCAACGTTGCGCAAAACACTGACGCATCGCGTAGCCGGATCGAAGATGCTGACTACGCGGAAGAAACAAGTGAGCTGGCCAGAACCCAGATCATTTCGCAGGCCTCGACAGCGATGCTGGCCCAGGCCAACCAGGTGAAGCAGTCAGTACTTGCTTTGCTTCAGTAAGAACATCCTTGGGGCAAGGCCCCGGGATTGATTGGTAACTTCTTCGGGTTCTCGACATGGATGTCGGCAAACCTGCTCTGGCCACAGTGTGGCTTGTAGATCCGGAGGGTGCAGGAAGTAGTAGCGATGGCTTCTTAGCCATTGATACGGCAAAAGGGCAGTGCTTGGGAGATTGAATTTTTGAGGCCTGACTGTGTTGGTCTTCTTTAAGGCGATCTCTAAGGAATATGCTGAGCAATCAGCACGATCAGGCGCGAATTAAGCGATAAACACCACGCGCTTGGTAGCGCTGGAAGAGTGGCTAAGTATAAGTCTATGGAAAGGTGTAATTATCGATGACGGTAATTAATACAAACATAAGCGCGACGCTCGCGTCGAATGCGATCTCGAGAAACGATCGCGCGATGACAACAGCCATGGAGCGTCTGTCGACAGGACTGAGGATTAACTCGGCCGGTGACGATGCTGCTGGTCTGGCGATTGCATCAAGGATGCGTTCCCAGGTCGATGGGCTTGAGCAGGCGGCTCGAAATGCGAATGATGGCATCTCCATGATTCAGACCGCTGAGGGCGCTTATATTGAGGTCTCCAACATGCTTGCGCGCATGAAGGAGATTGCTGTCCAGGCCTCCAGTGGGACCTATAGCGACACCGACCGCGCTGCGCTGAATCTTGAATTTGGCGAGCTTCAGAAAGAGATAAAGCGGATAGCAGACAACACTCAATGGAACGGATTCAATATCCTCGATGGTTCTGCTGGCGGGACAAGTTCTACCGTAAATTTTCAGGTTGGTGCCGGCTCCGACCAAACTATGGCTGCCGCCTTCAATACACTCTATAAGACTGTTTCCACCTCTTGGAGAACAACTGAAACAACCCCAGGGAATCGGAGACAAAGCATAGTATCTATAGACTCAAGCGAAATTGCAGTTGGCGACTATATAAAAATCACAATAACTGACTCTAACAGCAACAGAGTAGACCTGTTGTTAAATGTCGATAGCGATGTCGTGAGTGCTCTACAACAGAACCCACCGGGAACGCATGCTATGGTAGATGGCGATCTCCACTATGCGGATAACGGGTACACCTCCCTATCCACAGTGCTTGGTCAAGCAGGCCATGCTGGGGTGACCGTGACCATGGGCGCGGCTCCTGGCGCGATGGCAGAAAGGATATTCATCCAAGGTACGGTTGATAATCAATCTTTTTCGCTAGATCCGACAGATGTCAGCATTCTTCGCGGAGAGGCAGTGACGCTTGAGTTCTTCAATGTCTCCAGTGCGGCGGAGGCACAAAAGGCTATTTCTGAATTGGACACCCTTATCACAAGGGTGGCGGCGGGCCGTGCAAAGTATGGTGCATACATCAACCGACTCGAATATGCGGCAGACAATCTTATGAATGTCGCGCAGAACACAGATGCATCGCGCAGTAGGATCGAGGACGCAGATTACGCGTCAGAAACCAGTGAACTTGCGCGGACTCAAATTATTTCTCAGGCATCTACGGCGATGCTTGCGCAAGCGAATCAATCGAAGCAGTCAGTGCTGGCACTGTTGCAGTAGTAAAAAGCGTGTGCTTCAAGAGCAGATCAAATAGCAAAGAGGGGTGTTTTAAGAACCAGTAAGTTCGAAGGTAAGCTACACAAAAAAGGGGTAGAGGGGCTCCTGAAAGATTGGCCGATAGTGCTTACCAAGCATTATTTAGTATCGGCTGAACGATGAATTTAATTTTATCTTTCATGATAAGAGGAGTCCCAGGTGACAGTTATAAACACAAACGTAAGTGCAACTCTGGCATCGAATGCGCTGTCAGTAAACGAGAGAGCTATGAGTACCGCCATGGAGCGACTATCTACAGGTAAGCGAATCAATTCAGCAGCCGACGACGCTGCTGGGCTGGCCATCGCTTCCAGAATGTCGAGTCAGGTCAAGGGGCTTGAACAGGCGTCAAGGAACACCTTGGACGGTATTTCAATGGTCCAGACGATTGAAGGTGCAGGGAAAGAGATTGTCAACATTATGATGAGGATGAAAGAGCTGGCTGTCCAGGCTAACTCTGGAACTTACAGTAGTGACGACAGGGCCGCATTAGATGCAGAGTTCAATGAGCTTCGGAGTGAGGTCGATCGGATCGCGACAAACACGTCGTGGAACGGCATGACCCTGATGGACGCCAAGAATGCCGATGGTACTCAAAACAATGGCGGCTCAACTACCGTGGCTTTACAGGTCGGTTCTGGTAGTAATCAAACTATGAATATTGTTTTCAAGGACTGGTCGATGAACTACGACACGTCGGCGACTCTGACGGGTGTATACGGTGACACTGATACCGCTGGCCTTGGAGCAGGAGTAGGGGTAGACACTACAACTGCCGCGAATAATACCCTAACTGCATTGGATGCTGCGATTAAGAATGCCTCAGCTGAACTGGCGAGCTACGGCGCTTACATGAATCGCCTTGAATACGCCAACGATAATCTCCTCAATGTGGCTCAAAACACTGATGCTTCGAGGAGCAGAATTGAGGACGCTGACTATGCGTCAGAGACGTCTGAGTTGGCGAAGACACAGATCATTGCGCAAGCCGGTACAGCGATGTTGGCGCAAGCGAACCAAATCAAGCAGACAGTGCTGGCGCTGCTGCAGTAGTGAAAACGTAAATGTCATGGGAATTGGACCTATACAACACAGATCAGTCGCGGCTCAGGTGCGAAGTTCAATCGATCTTCGACCTGCCAGATTGCCGGTGGATACCCGCGCTAGTTTAACTGGTGTCATGACTGGTGGGTTGTGTGGGTCCAATGTTTCCATCCATCAATGAAGGTTTTAACTAAACAAACCCGTTGTGGGTTCATCTATCAAAACTAGAGCAGGGGTCTAGCTATGACAGTCATTAACACCAACGTGAGCGCGACGCTCGCATCAAATGCGATAGTGAGAAACGATCGTGCAATGTCTACGGCAATGGAGCGACTTTCGACAGGATTGAGAATTAATTCTGCCGGGGACGATGCTGCAGGCTTGGCGATCGCGTCGAGGATGCGGTCACAGGTCGAGGGCTTGGAGCAGGCTGCTCGAAATGCGAACGATGCTGTCTCCATGATTCAGACCGCAGAAGGCGCCTACGTTGAGGTTTCAAACATGCTCTCGCGCATGAAGGAGCTCGCGGTCCAAGCCTCCAGTGGCACATATAGCGACACTGACCGCGCTGCACTGAATCTCGAATTCGGGCAGCTTCAGGCAGAGATGCAGCGTATCGCGGGCAACACCCAGTGGAATGGCTTTAACATACTCGATGGCAACAGCTCATCAGTAAGCTATCAGGTAGGGGCTGGTTCCGGCCAAACCATGTCTGTAGCGTTCAACACGCTGTATAAAACGACATGGAGTGCGACAGCCGCCCCGGCAGCATCGAGGAACGAGGCGGCCGGTCCTCCAGCAGTTAACCGTTCGGTGCAATACGCCGTGGACTTTTCTGGGGTCACGGCCGGGGCAGCGCGAGCCGACGTGTTGGCGGATTCGACGGCGCATGACCCAAACCTTCATCACTACTTGAAGTTCACCGTCGTAGATGGCGCCAGCAACGAGGTTGACGTCCTCATCCGAATCACCGATGAAATTCTTACCGCGGTGAATGCCGGTGGTGGTCTAGTAACGGTTGATACCAATGACCCTGAAGTGGCTTACATTGATGGAGGTCGTTCATCGCTAGCGACTGTGCTCAGCGGCGCCGGCAGCGCCGGCATAGTCATCCGCTTTGGATCTGATAATACCGCAGGAGGAGCAAATGCTGCGGACTCGATCCAGATTGAGGCAACTACTGGGGGCGAAGGCTTCGGTATCAAGGGAAACGCACTGGCCTTGGTTACTGGAGAGGTGTCCTCGTTGGATTCTTACGACGTATCTAGTGCCGCAAACGCACAGAAGTCAGTGGCAGAGCTAGACGCTCTCATAACAAAGGTTGCCGCTGGTCGCGCTAAGTACGGGGCCTACATCAATCGATTAGAGTACGCTTCTGACAATCTGAGTAACGTAGCTCAAAATACTGACGCGTCACGCAGTCGGATCGAGGATGCAGATTACGCTGCTGAGACAAGTGAATTGGCGCGAACACAGATAATCGCTCAAGCGTCAACTGCGATGCTTGCTCAGGCCAATCAGTCCAAGCAGTCTGTACTGGCTCTACTGCAATAGCGTATCGCTTAGTGGCGGGAATTATCCTTGAGGAATTTTGAATCGTTATGACGGTCATCAACACAAACGCAAGTGCAGCAATTGCATCCAACGCGATCGCGTTAAACGATCGCGCTATGACGGCTGCCATGGAGCGCTTGTCAACCGGGTCGAGAATTAATTCTGCGTCCGATGATGCTGCTGGGTTGGCGATTTCCTCAAGGATGCAGTCAGAGTTGTTGGACTTGGAGCGTGCCGCCCGAAATGTGAATGACGGGATCTCGCTCCTGCAGACAGCGGATGGCGCAGTTTCGAACATCATAGACAGCCTAGGTCGCATGAAACAATTAGCCACTCAAGCAGCGAGCGGGACCCTCAATGATTCTGATAGGGACGCTCTGGATTTAGAGTTTCAGCAACTGATGACCGAGGTCGATCGGATTGCTCGGAATACAGAGTGGAATGGGCAAAAGATCTTATCGGGTAACGGTGTATCGACATACAGCGCGACCGGTAAGTACACGGTCAGCGTTCAAGCAGGGACTGGAGCTAACCAAAGCCTCGATTTTACACTGAAGAATTGGGTTCCAGAAGTCGCCTGGATATCAGCAGACGAGACATGGATCGGTGGTCTCTTTTCCTCGTATAACAGGAATTATACGGATCGTGAATTGCTAGGTAATGGTGATGGCATAGTTGATTCTGCATACGGCGGGGCCATTCTTGCGGTTGACAGGGACGATAACAATGGGCAAACGCCTGACTCCGCAACCCAGCCTGGAGGCGAGGCTTTCATTAGTATCAAGTCAGCTGTTTCTCAGGGGTTCACGGTGAACAGCGGCAAGCAGGTTGCGGGTGCAATTATCAATGAACTCGATAAGGCCATTACTGCGGCTCTGTCGGAGCGTGCGCAGTATGGTGCTTACGTAAATAGGCTCACCTATGCCCAAGACAGCTTAATTAATGCTGCCCAGAACATAGACGCTTCACGAAGTCGTATCGCTGATGCGGATTATGCGGCGGAGACCAGTGAGCTGGCTCGCACTCAGATTATTTCCCAGGCGGCAACAGTAATGCTCGCGCAAGCGAATCAATCTAAACAATCTGTACTAACGCTACTCAATTAGAATCGAGTGGAACGAGGGGTATTTACAAGGGGTTAAATTATGACGGTAATTAACACGAACGTAAGCGCGACGTTGGCGTCCAACGCCATAGCAAGAAATGATCGAGCCATGTCGACCGCCATGGAGCGACTGTCGACCGGCCTCCGTATCAATTCTGCAGCCGACGACGCAGCGGGGCTGGCCATCGCGTCGCGTATGCGCTCGCAAGTTGAAGGGCTTGAGCAGGCCGCGCGCAACGCGAACGACGGCATCTCGATGATTCAGACAGCTGAGGGTGCCTATATCGAGGTCTCCAACATGCTTGCCAGAATGAAAGAGCTGGCCGTTCAGTCCAATAGCGGCACGTATAGCGCGACTGACAGGGCTGCCCTAGACCTCGAATTTTCACAGCTCAGATCCGAGCTTCATAGGATCTCTGAAAATACTCAGTGGAATGGCTTTAATATCCTAGACGGAGCTGCTGGAGGCTCTACAGCAAACGTCTCGTTCCAGGTAGGCGCTGGGTCTGGCCAATCCATGATTGCCACCTTCTCTACCTTGTATGCAAGCAAGAAATCCACCGCAAGCACTACTACTGCCGCAGTACTCAATACCTCGGTTCAGAAGACAGACGTTACGATCGATCGAACAAACGTCGCTGCGGGGGACAAGCTGGCCTTCACGGTGGTTGATTCGGCGGGTAATGAGGTAGATGTGCTTATTAACCTAGACCAAACTGCAGTAGATTCGCTCGATGCGACCAACAACGGCACTCATACCATTTCTTCGAATGCGACAGACGTAGCATATATCGGAGGAGGCAGGGGTACAGCGTTAAATACTGTACTGAATGGAGTAACCGGTGGGGGCGGAATTACCATAAAAATTGGCGCCGACAAAGCCGATGCCGCTGCCGACAACAAGATTCAGATTTACGGCACTGCGAACGGGATCGACTTTACTATCAAAAACGCCACCACTGGTGGTGTGCGCATAGTAAGGGGTGAGACTTCTGAGCTAGATGCCTATGGAGTGGATACAGCTAGCGATGCGAATGCAAGTATTGCCAAGCTCGATACACTAATTACAAACGTTTCAGCAAGTCGCGCGAAATATGGTGCCTACATTAATCGCCTTGAATACGCCTCAGATAATCTGATGAATGTTGCTCAAAATACAGACGCATCTAGAAGTCGTATCGAAGACGCGGACTATGCGGCCGAAACCAGTGAGTTAGCACGGACGCAGATAATCGCCCAGGCTTCGACCGCGATGCTTGCTCAGGCGAATCAGGCGAAACAGTCGGTACTTGCGCTGCTGCAGTAATTTGCCAAAACGGAATATTAAGAGAAGGGTTTAGCAATGACAGTAATCAACACAAACGTAAGTGCGACGCTGGCTGCTAACGCGATCACTAAGAATGATCGCGCTATGTCAACTGCAATGGAACGCTTGTCGACCGGGGTTAGAATAAACTCTGCCGCAGACGATGCTGCTGGTCTTGCAATCGCATCTCGTATGAAATCTCAAGTTGGCGGTTTAGAGCAGGCCGCACGAAACGCGAACGATGGTATATCCATGTTACAGGTGGCTGAGGGAGCTGTCTCTGAAATAAGCAATATTCTCGGCCGAATGAAGGAACTTGCTGTTCAGTCTGCTAGTGGCACCTATAGCCAGACAGATCGACAGGCACTCAATCTTGAATTTGAGCAACTGCTCTCTGAAATCAGTCGAATTTCGAGAAATACGACTTGGAATGGTAAAACTATCCTCAATGGAAACGATGTTTATACGGCATCAGGTGCCGCGGCGACAAGTATTGATCTTCAGGTGGGTGCTGGCTCAAGTCAGCAAATGACTGTCGTTCTGAAGTCTTGGGCTCCTGAAGTGGCATGGTCGACGGGTGACAGTGTCGGACTTGCCAATAGTACTGGCAGCAGCGCATCAAGCGCCGTCACTGCCTATGGTGATGCGGCGTTTGCTTTTGACTATGCAAACAACAATAACACCGTTGGTCAAGGCACCGGTGGTACCAACGATACTCAAGATATGAACCTGACATTCGGTTCTGCAAGGTCTAATACCAAAGACTCCTTTATCGATATATTGGATGCATTCAATGCTGGCGTGGCTATTAATCAACTCGATAAGGCCATAACGGCGGCGGCGGCGGAGAGAGCTACTTATGGGGCGTACATCAATCGCCTGGAATACGCGTCAGATAATCTGATGAATGTGGCTCAGAACACAGATGCTTCACGCAGTCGAATTGAGGATGCGGACTATGCTGCTGAGACGAGTGAGCTCGCCCGCACGCAAATCATCGCGCAAGCGTCTACTGCTATGTTGGCGCAGGCAAACCAGTCCAAGCAGTCGGTTCTTGCACTGTTGCAGTAGAGTTCTCTTAACTAGAAGTAATAGCAATTAGCAGAGAGGTGCTTTGTAAAGGAATTAAGTAAGCAGTAAAAAATGTTAAGGAGTAGAGGGGCTCCTTTGGATCGTGAAAGCAGATCCTGTTTTTACACGGTTCAGTTTACGAACTTGAACATGTTCTATATTAGAAAAGGAGTCCCTTGTGACAGTAATCAATACAAACGTAAGTGCAACTCTGGCATCTAACGCGATCGCCAGGAACGAGAGGGCAATGGGTACCGCCATGGAGCGACTATCTACAGGAAAGCGGATCAACTCTGCAGCTGACGATGCGGCAGGGCTTGCTATTGCCTCCAGAATGGCGAGTCAAGTTAAAGGGCTTGAGCAGGCTGTGCGAAACGTTGGCGACGCTATCTCAATGGTTCAGACATTTGAAGGGGCAGGAAAAGAAGTTCTGAATATCCTGTCGCGAATGAAAGAGCTTGCAGTACAGGCAGCTTCTGGAACTTATAGCCAAGATGATAGGACTGCGCTAAATCTCGAATATCAGGAACTTGAGGCGCAGATTAAAGACATCGGTGACGATACTGAATGGAATGGAATGAAATTAATGACCACAGATCACACTGCTACTCTGAATGTCCAGGTAGGGGCGGGTAGCGGCCAAACTATGACGATGGCATTTAAAGATTGGGATACCACTGCAAATCCAGGGGATGGGGCATTTGGAGTTGTGCTTAGTTCCTTGAGCATTGACGGCGCAAACAGTACGAATGCAACTGCGGCTATTACGGGTCTGACTACGGCGATCGATAATGTCTCATCGACCTTGGCGACTCAAGGCGCATATATAAATCGTCTCGAACACGCATCGGATAATCTTTTGAACGTTGCCCAAAATACAGATGCTTCGCGCAGCCGGATTGAGGATGCCGACTATGCAAAGGAAACATCCGAACTAGCAAAGACTCAAATCATTGCGCAGGCGGGCACGGCAATGCTCGCCCAGGCGAATCAGATCAAGCAGACAGTGTTGGCACTGCTGCAGT
>CAYNQW010000054.1:0-10715 GCA_964399415.1 uncultured Hyphomicrobiales bacterium | reverse complement strand
CGATGATGTCATGGTTGGCAATCTCCTCCAGGGTAACAGGTTTGATCGGTGATCGTATACGGTAATAGCCAACCTCTTCAGGTGGCAGGTTGCGGGTGTCGGCAATCAGGTTGACAACAGTAAGGCCACAATATCGCCCCTGGCAATTCCCCATCCCGCAACGGGAAAATGCCTTAAGCTGATTGGGGCCCAGGCATCCGAGATGCACAGCATCCCGTACCTTGCCCGCGGTCACTTCTTCACACCGGCAGATGATAGTGTCATCATCAGGTAAATTATGCCAGTGCTTCGGTGCATAAAGTGTGTCCAGAAAACTGCGAATAGACCGATATCGGCGATGATTTGCCAGGGTTGCGGCTTCTGTTGCAGCATCGACATGAAAGCCATGATCGTGCAATACAGCCATCGCGGCCAATTCGCCTGAAAGTTTAGCCGCATCTGCTCCAAGCACGCCGGCACCATCGCCAGCAATATAGATATGCTCCCGACTTGTCCGTCCCATAGCGTCAGTTTCAGGTTCCCAGCATTGATTGATCTTGTTCCACTGATGGGCAAGTCCCAGGGATTGTGAAAACTGGATATTGGGTTGGACGCCAGCATGCAACAGTACTGATCCGGCTTCAATCTGATAAGGCGAGCCGTTGATATCAAACCGGATTATATGGGTGTTTTTATCCGAGGAGATACTGACATCATAGACCCCCTTATATCGCTTTACTCCTGCTCTTGATAACTGGCGGAGCATGCGTGCTCCCTTAAGCAGATAAGAGAAAACAACAGGGCCGGGCCGAAGTTTTGTCATAGCACGAAAATAATCTTGGAAGTTCTGGGTTTCCAGCAACGCGACCGGCGAATTCCCCATCTCCAGCATCTGGGTTGCCACCAGGTAAAGCAACGGGCCGGAACCAATGAGCACGGCATTTTTCGGGACAAAGCCGGCGGTTTTCATCAGGATCTGGGCTGCACCTGCGGTCATCACCCCCGGATTGGTCCATCCGGGCACCGGCATGGCCCGCTCAAGCGCGCCGGTGGCAAGGATGATGGCGCTGAAACCCTGGCTGAAGCTCTGTCCATTAATTGACCAGGCCACTTCCCTGTCTTCTGAAACCGACCACACGGTTGCAGTTGAGATATGCGTCAGCTTATCGGTCAGGGACGCAGACTGAAATCGCTTCACAAGGTCTCCACCAGCGACATAATCATCCCCGAACCGTCTTGCTTCTTCTGGGTTTGTATTGGCTATATGACGGTAGATTTGCCCCCCTGCGGACGGTTGCTCATCAAAGAGTGTCACTTCAATGTTTTTTTCAACAAGGGTTAATGCAGCCATCATTCCTGCCGGTCCGCCACCAATCACGCCCACCCGCATCTACCCATCCTCCAGTATGGTTTGTGCTGATTGGCGGCTGATTCTGATCCCCTGTTTCGCCGGTGTCATGCATCCCTGCCTGTTCGGCATGCCATCAACAACGAGAAGACAATCAAAACAGGCACCCATCATGCAGAAAGGTCCCCGCGGCAGGTTGCCAACCTGCGTCTGGCGGAAATCCGTAATCCCGGCACGAAGCAAGGCTGCTGCCACGCTCATTCCATGCGTGAACGGAATTTTTTTGTTATCAAAATAGAAATAGAGATCAGCCATTAAATCGATCCTCACTGAAATCGCTCAGGTCCGGGGCATCTTTGGTGCCAACCAGCCAGCGGCTGAGGTTGCGTGAATGCGTAGCCGCCAAGGTAATGCCACTGTGGCAGGTGACCAGAAATGCCCCTGGCATTGTTCTTGACTCCTGATAAATCGGCAGACCGTCAGGGGACATTACACGTAAAGCCCCCCATGAGCGCACCAGGCGCAACTGTGCCAGTTTCGGCATTATCTTGATGGCGTTCCTGGCTATCCGCGCCATTTGTGACTGGGTTTCGCTGTCATTGAAACCCACTTCTTCTTTGGAGTCGCCTATCTGGATAGCGCCTTCATTGACCTGACGGATGGTGACGGAAGGCCTGTTCAGCACAGGAGGCAGTTTTTCCGTCACCAGCACCTGGCCGCGCTGTGGGCGCACCAACCCTTTGAATCCGAACATCGGCCCTAAAACCTTGGCGCCGAGACCTGCACAAAGGACAACCTTATCAGAAGTGACTTCAAGTCCCTTCAGAGTTTTCAGACGAAACCCATCTCTATCATGTTTCACTTGCGTTAACTTCTCGCCAAGATAATGGGAAAGCCCATGCTTCTGGCAGGATTCCGCCAGTGCCTTTAAGAGTTGAAGAGGGTTAACATGACCATCATGGGGATAGTAACTTGCGCCGACTGTTTCTCCCCCGACCATCGGTTCAGCTGCGCGAATATCTTCTGCTGACAGGATTTCATAAGGATAGTCACCGCCGAGTGCCTTCCGGAGCGACGTGAACTGATTAATCCGCTCAGTCATCGTTTCAGGATCATTGAAATATTCGTATCCTCCTGTCTGCTGAAGGCTGACTTCAATACCGGTATCATCGGTGAGGCCGGCAACAAAATCAGGATATTCACGTACCGCTTTTTGTGACCAGGCGGCATAATGGGGAGCAGAGATCCCTTTGCCCTGAACCCATACAAGACCGAAATTTCCCCGCGAAGCACGAAAATCTGCATCCGTTCCGTCAATACAGATCACGGAGCGGCCGTGATTTAAAAGTCCATGGGCAATAGAAAGGCCAACGATGCCACCACCGATAACAGCAAAGTCAGCCTCTGTCCGCATGGCTGATCTCCTTGAGAACTTCGGCTTCATTCTCACGCAGGCAGGAAGACTGATGCTGATCCGTTGTGCTGCTTAAGGGCTTGAATTCCCGCCAGCATGCGTCTTTTGCATAGGGGCATCTCGGGGCAAACTGGCACCCCTGATGAGCATTCACCGGCATGGACAAATCGCCAATGATCTTGGGTGTCCCGCGATCAATGGTTGGATCAGGAATAGGGACGGCTGAGATTAATGCCTTTGTATAGGGATGTTTTGGGTTGGTGAGCACATCTCTGGCGGTGCCGATTTCCACGGCCTGCCCAAGATACATGATCATAATTCGGTCCGCGACATTGCCCAGGATAGAAAGATCATGCGAGACGTAAACACAGGAGAATTTTCGTTCTGCGGCCAATGTCCTGATCAGGGTCAGAATGTCAGCCCGGATTGAGACGTCAAGCATGGATAAAGGTTCATCAGCGAAAACGATATCCGGCTCCATCACAAGTGCGGCAGCGATCCCGACACGCTGACGCTCACCACCGCTTAGTTCATGGGGGTAACGTTTCATGAAGCGATCAGGATCAAGACCAACGGCTGCCAGGATGGACCGTACCTTTTCCTGAATAACCTCTTCAGGCCATAACTGCATGGCACGGGGTCCTTCGGCGACGGTATCCCCAATTTCAAACCTGGGATTGAGGGATTCATAGGGATCCTGGAAGATAATCTGAACCGACCGCCGGAAAGTCCTTTTCCTTGTATCATCCATGTCAGCCAATGGTTGTCCCCGATGCAGGACGTCGCCGCCGGTTGGCGTCAGAAGGCCTGCTGCAATCAGACAAGTCGTTGATTTGCCACATCCCGACTCCCCCGCAATCCCGAGGATTTCGTTTTCGTGGATAGAGAGATTCATAGATTGCACCGCGCGAATACTCCGCGGCGGACGATTGGTCACGATATCGGTGAAGGTACGCGGCAGGAAGAATTCCTGCGATACATGCTGAAGGCTTAGGATGTCCATGTGGTTTTTTCCTTGGCCAATCGTGCAAGTTTCTTACGTTCGGCGGAGCGCAAACAACTCACAATATGATCAGATCCTGCCTTTGTTGCAGCTGGGAACGTCATTTGGCAGTCATTGGTGGCAAAAGGGCAACGCGGTTCAAACCAGCATTTGTCTTCCTCCTGCGTCATGACAGGTGGAGAGCCGGGGATGGATATCAACTCTTTGCCCAGTTCACGAATAGAAGGAAAGGCATTGGTCAGCCCCATCGTGTAAGGATGAGAAGGATCCTTAAAGAGATCATGGGTCGGGGCAATTTCCACAAAACTTCCTCCATACATAACGCCGATCCGCGTCGCAATTTCTGACATGATGGCAATGTCATGTGAGATGATCATCATTGAGCATTTCGTGTCATCCTTGATACGGCGTAAAGTCTTCAGGATCTTGTCCTGAACAAGCACATCCAGTCCTGTGGTCGGCTCATCCATGATGATCAGCTTCGGGTCAAGTGCCAGCGCCATGGCAATCATTGCGCGCTGTCGCATCCCGCCTGAAAACTGGTGCGGATAACTGTCGAAGAGTTCCTTTTGTAATCCTACACTTTCAAAAAGATCATGGACTTTCTCACGGGCCTGCCGTTCGGGCATCTGTTTATGGGCGGCGATAGCTTCAACAATTTGCGGGCCGACCTTGTAGACAGGATTAAGAGAATTCATCGCACTTTGCGGCACAAGGGCGATTTTCTGCCAGAGAATTGACTTGCGAAATTCCTCCATCGGCATCTGCAATAATTCACTGCCGTTGAAACTGACTGAATCTGCAACGACTGAACCATTCCGGGCGACCAGCCTCAGCAAGGCTTTGATCAGGCTGGACTTTCCGCACCCGCTTTCACCCACCACCCCGAAGATTTCATTTTCCTGCAATTGGAAAGACAGTCGGTTGACGGCATGAATGTGCTGTCCGTCCATGCGGTATATGACACTGAGGTTTTTTACATCGAGTAGCATGGCTAGCGTGTCTCCCTCAGGCGTGGATTGGCATATTCCTCATATGCCCGGCTGATAAAGACGAGCGAGGTCACGAGGGCAACGATACAAATGGCCGGAGGAAGGAACCACCACCATGCCACGCGGGTTTTTCCCGAAAGCCATAATTCGTAGAGCATGCCGCCCCAGCTGATCGTATCCCCGTCGCCGAACCCAAGAAAACTGGCGCTGGCTTCAGTCACGATCGACCAGGCGATGTTGAAAGAGGTGTAAAGCAACAGCAACGGCAGAACATTGGGCAGGATATGGCGGTATATTATCCGCAGATGGCTACAGCCCCTCGCCCTTGCGGCAGTAACAAACTGGCGTTGTTTGATCGAAATTGTCTGCGCTCTGATTACTCTCGCCGAGGTACGCCAGACAATAAGGGCAATGGCCAGAATGACAAATTCGATCTTCCGGCCAAACAGTGAAATCAGGATAATCACAAACGGCAGGAATGGCATGCCATAGAGCACATCCGTGCAACGCATCAGGAACTCATCAATAAGGCCGCCATAATATCCGGCAATCAGGCCGATATTCGCCCCGATCATGATAGAAATGAAACCGGAGATAAGGCCTATCATCACGGTGGTTCGTGTTGCCATAACAATCTGCGAGAAGAGATCGTAGCCGAGATGTGTTGTGCCAAGTGGAAACTGCAAGGATGGCGGTTGCAGCATGGCCAACTGCCCTGTTTGATCGTCAAATTGCATTTCCCAGATGGGATACGGGGCAATCATCGGGGCAAATAACGCAACGGTGAAAAAGAATGCGACCACCCAGAAGCCTATCAGGCCATAGGTGTTGGAGGTCATAATTTTATATTGCCTGTGCAGAACTTTCAAAATTCCGATGAGGCGATTATTGCCCGTTTGCATCCTAACCCTCCAGCCTGGCCAGGCAGTATTGATCAATTTTATCACGGTTGATCTGAATGCCGAGCCCGGGTTTATCTGATAACGTGACTGTCCCGCGTGTTTTCCAGTCAGCAAAATCGGTGATATCGTCTGTCGTGCGTTGCACGGACATAAAGGCATGGCCGAAATCGACCACATTTGGTGATACACATCCCAGATGCAGGGCAGCGGCTTGCGTGATGCCAAGCTCAATCATGCTGTTCATCATGATCCTGACACCATGCTGTTCTGCCAGTCTGGCGATGGCCAGTCCTTCGGTCAGCCCCCCATTTTTTGAAATTTTTACGCTGAATATATCTGCACCACCGGCATCGATGATGCGTGCGGCATCGTCATAGCATTGGAGACTTTCATCTACGGAGATAGGGTTTGGTGCCAATGCCCGCAATTCATGTATCCGGCCATAATCCGAAGCGATAATAGGTTGCTCTATCAGGGCCAGGGGGATATCGGCTGTTCCGGTCATGAAGGCGCTCGCCTCTTCAAAACCCCAGCCCTGATTGGCATCGACCATCAGGCGCACATCCTGAGGCAGTTGGCCAAAGACATCATGGGTACGGACTATATCCTCTTTCACCGGGTTGCTGCCCATCTTCAGCATGAAGGTGCGATAGCCAAGTTCGTATTTTTCATGAATGACCTGCATATCCTGTTCGGTGGTTCCTGAAGAGGTTGGCCACAGGCTCGGCAGGGCGGTATGATGCTTTTCACCAAGCATTTTCCAGACAGGCGTTTTGGCCATCCGCCCGGCCAGGTCATACGCCGCCACATTGATGGCGCTTTTTGTGGCCCCCCGCATACCTTCCAGTGCCACACCTGAAATCAGATCACCCAATCGCTTTCCGTGCAGGGAACTGGCGCCACCGTTGGCGTAAAATCCCATGACGTCATCGCAGGTGTCACCGGTGAACATGATGCCTCCGGGGTCTGCCTCACCCCATCCGGAAACACCTTCCGCGATCAGTTCCACCACCACCACGTCGCTATGGGTGATCGTGTCATAGATTTTTGAGAGGTAATACGGATTGATCAGCGGAATACTGACCCGGTAAATATTCACGGCCTCAATAACTGTATTTTCGATGGTATTCATCTTTCATCCATCCCTGATTTGGACACCTTGATCCGTGGGTCGAGGTAGCAGTAGATAATATCCGTGAAGAGATTGAGCATAATGACAAGCACTGCCAGCATCAGGAAGGTGCCTTGCGCGACGGGATAATCGTGGGATGCAGCGGCTTCGACCATGAGCTGTCCCATTCCCGGCCAGGAGAACAGCGCTTCAACCACCACTTGTCCACCGATGGCAAAGCCTACCATGATGGAACCAAGCGTAACTACGGCAAGAAGGGCGTTTCGCGCCGCGTGTTTGATCATCACCACGCGAGGGGCCAATCCTTTGGCCCGGGCCAGTTCAATGAAATCACTGCCCAGGATTTCGAGCATGGAATCACGCATCACCAGCATTGGTGTGGTGATATAATAAAGACTGACCGTGATTGTCGGCAGCACAATCCGTTCCCAGAAAGCAGGCATCATCAGCATTTCCAGTAGTCCGTCAGGTCGTTGACCCGGGGGATACATTCCTCCCGTTGGGAAAAGCCCGAGGTTGTAGCTGAGCAACATCAGCAAAAGCAGACCTGTTACAAATGGCGGGGCCGCTTGAAAGATAAGTCCTGATACGGTGCCGATGACATCAACAAGGCCATTGCGGTGCCAGGCCATAAGAATGCCTGCGCTGATGCCAATGACGAGAGTGAAACACATCCCTGCCGTCATCAGAAGGACCGTGTTCCAGAAACGATATTGCAAAATATCCATGACGGGTTGCGATGTTACAAATGACCGCCCCCAGTCAAAAGTGATCAGGTTCTTAAGATAAATCAAGTATTGTTGCCAGAGAGATTTATCGAGACCAAAGGCTTCCTTCATACGTTTTTGCACCGACTCATCCATGGCAGGGCTAATCACCTGCAGGGTGGCATCACCGGGAAGTAACCGGAATATGATAAATAAAATGGAAGCAACGGCAAAAATAGTGATGAAGGTGTAAACCAGCCGTCTGAGCAGATATTCAGCCACACTCGGACTCCAAATCTGTGTTCTAATTTATTTTTAAGTGTGGCCGGGCAAGGCAGGGAGACCCTGCCCGGCTCTTATGCAGGTATCTGCATTACAGGCGATTAACCCGGATAATGAAGCGTGCCGGAGGAATCCCAGCTATATCCAGCCTTAGACAGGATATCCTTTGCCAATTTGACATTATTCGGCCGCGGTTTAATAGCGGCCTCATGCCAGTATTCATTGGCCGGAGCGATGGTTGAGCCCCCGTTGGTGGCAAAGCCTGACATGATGACCTCACGGATAACGTCACGTGGTACCAGATGGTCAACAGCCTCACGGAAAGCACGATCCTGCAGCGGTCCGCGGGTGTGATTATACATAAAGCCATACCAACCGTGGCTCGCATACCCTTTACCGACAATGCCGTTGATCTTGTCCAGATCCTGCACCAGCGTAGGCTTGAGTATATAGCGTGTCCGGTCACACTCGCCGGCTTCTATCGCTGCAGCCATGGCGTCATGGCTGCCATAGGTGATACGGATCATGCCGGCGCATTTCGGTTTTGCGAAATGGTGTTCGAACGCAGAAACTTTCAGTTCCTTGCCACGATCCCAATAATCAAAATTGAATGGCCCGCTTCCAATCGGGTTTTCGTTGGCAAAGTTGAGCACATCATCAACACCAGCCTTTTCGGGAATATCTTTCCAGATATGCTGCGGGATGATGAAAATCTGCGCAAAGAAGTTGATCATCAATGGCGCATGCGGCTCTGACAATTTGATACGCATGCTGTTGGCGCCGGTGACAGACATATCTTCGAACTTTTCGAGCGACGATATGAAGAAAGGCGCCTTCCACTTTTTGTAATATTCAAAGGTGAATTTCACATCTTCAATCGTCACCGGGTTGCCGTCATGGAATTTCATCCCGTCCCTGAGAACGATATCGATCGTTGTGCTGTCAACAGCCTTCACCGAAGTTGCCGCCCATGGAACAAGTTCACCATTCGGCCCGACCTGAATCAGGCGATCGTAAATTGTCCTCAGCTCCTTGAACTCATTTGAGTCGGTGACGCTGACAGGGTTGAGATTTTTCAGTGCCGAGGTCTGGCCATTGCGAACATAACCATCACCTTTCTTGACCGTCATGCTGAGATCTGTCCAAAGGCTCCCGATGCCTTCACCTAACTGCGGCACCACATTGCCAAGTCTGTCTTCGCGATAGGCATTTGTCATGCTGGGGTGAACGATGGGCGAAGCGGCGACATCATCATAAAGTTTGCGCTGCATGCTCTTGACGATTTCACGACGCTTTTCAACATTCATCTCACGTTGCTGGGCATCACCCATTTCATCAATCGAAGCGTCGTTGTAGCCCCATTTGTTGTAGTTGCCTTCACTATGGAACATCATCCGGGTGAAAGTTTCAGGATCAACGCGATTGGCACGTCCGGTCCATCGGACGATAAACATGTCAAAATCTTTTTCCTTGAACACTTTATTGATGCCCATGTTGTAATCTTCAGCCGCGAGGGTCACGTCCCAGCCGATCGATTTGCATGCCTGGGCAATCAGGCGGCCCATTTCCGGACGCACCGGGTCAAAGCTTGCATTGGATGTCAGTAGTGTCATCGGCTCAACTGGCTTGCCCGCAGCAAAGGCAAACCTTCCCATGGGCAGTGTTGCCGCTGCAACCCCAAGGCTGGCCGTGCCACTCAGGAATGATCTTTTCGAATAATCAACCGTCATTTATTCCTCCCCTTTCTTTCGAGTAGATCCGAAAGGTTGTTTGTGGATGGTCATTTTCATCAAATGGCCACGAAAGCTTGATTATCATTCTCTAAATTATTAAACTCAATTTAATAATATTGTCATATCTATAAATTTTATTGATGATCACCCTTCAGCAATTGCGTTTTTTCAATGCAGTCATGAAATTTGGCTCTCTGTCTCAGGCAGCTGAAACTGTCAACCGCACACAGCCTGCTGTGTCCACGGGTATCAAGACACTTGAGGAAATGCTGGACCTGACACTGTTTGAACGTGTGGGAGGCAAACTTGTGCCTACGGCGGAAGCACATTTTCTTCTGGAAAGAAGCCTTGACCTGATTAATCGGCTGAATATGACAGAGGAATTGCTCACCACCGTGAGGAAAGGCACGGTCGGTGATCTGCGCGTTGCGTGCCTGCCTTCAGCAGCACAGTATCTGATGCCTGAAATTCTGGCGAATTATGTTGCGGATCGCCCGGAGGTGAAAATATCATTCATGACACGCACCTCGGCCACAATTCACGAGCTTATCGCCTCACAGCAATATGATCTCGGCCTTGCGGAACCGCGGCGCGATATCGCTGGCGAATCCTATTATATTGAAGAGTATAAATTGCCAGGCTTTCTTGCTATCAATGCTGAAAACAGCATTGCCCATAAATCGAAAATTGTTCCTGAAGATTTAGGCGGCATTCCCTTTGTTGGTCTTTATGGTGACCATTATACAACCGTGCAGATCAGGGATATTGTCAAAGAACATGGCGGACGGTTTTTTCAGCAGATTGAGTTGCAGACGGCTATCTCCAGTCTTCTTTTCGTTGAAAAGAATATCGGCTATTCGTTTGTCGACTCTCTCACCATGTCAAGTTATCGCTTGATTAATTCATCTGCGAAAAACATTGTTTTCCGCCCTTTCAATCTCAAGCATGGCGTCAGAATAGCCATTCTCATTCCCAAATTCCGCCTGACATCCATTCTTTCAACCTCGCTGAAAGACGTTGTGCGTGAGGCAATTATTTCGATGGGTGGTGAAGAGATAAATGAAGATGAATGAAAAAAGTCGTTCGCAGCTTTATCCGGTCCTGAAAACTGTTTTGCAAATTCCCATTGAAAAAATTTATTTACCTCTCCGGTCGCAGCATGACGATTTCAGGCCATTCAAAGAGATTGAGCTTCGACTTTTCATTCGATATCCTCATTACGA
>CAYNQW010000053.1:0-10801 GCA_964399415.1 uncultured Hyphomicrobiales bacterium | reverse complement strand
TCTTTTCATACTCAACCGCTTGGCGAAGGTCAATTGTTCGCGTCGATCTTGCGGCAGTAGAAGCCGATTTGCACCTCTTGGCCCCGGGAGATGTTATGGCCGGTGATTTGCTGGAAGCGTTCGACGCTCAGCCCGATGGTCGTCGCGGTATTGATAAAATCTTTTTCCGCGCGGCTTTCGATCAAGGCCAGCCCATTTTCCGCTTCTGCCAGCGCCAATGCCGCGTCTTTCGGGCTGAATAAAAGCGTGTCCGTACCCTGAACAAAAACCAATGAAGGTTCATGATAACCAGCCGAAACCACAATATCAGGCGCCACCTCCATCGCCTTGATCGCCGCATGAATACGCGGCGCGATGCGGATTTGCTCAAGGCTTGGCATGACCCCACCCATCACGGTGATATGAAATCCAGCGGCGGCGGCGATCATTATCGCAATCGCCTTGGTTTCCCCGCCATGTTGCCACCAGAATGCGGCGGCGCTTACGCCAAGGCCAAAGATCAGGGCTAGCGTGGCCAGCCCTCGACTGCCGCCAGCGTCGGTTGCGGCGTAAAGCACGATAACCCCCAGCAAAGGGCCAATCGCCATAAAAAGGTTTTCCCAAATCTGAATGCTGACGCGAGCGATATTGCCGCGAATGCCCGTGCCAGCCGGCGGCAAACTTGCCATCATGCCAAAGCCCATCAGCATCACCAGCCCAAGGTAAACCGGCAAAGGATAATGCGGTAATTTTGTCGGCGTCACCTCAAGCAAAAGCCAAAACGGAACAACCCAAGCCAAGCAAAAGAGAATATTAGGATGGCGCCAGCCTTTGATGATCAATGGAATGGCGCGGCCAAAAAACAAACTCGCAGGCCATAAGGTGACCATCATCAAGGCAAGATAGGTTAGCGGCGGCGCGCCATGGGATTCTTGCCCAGATTGGATTTTGCTGACCAAATCACCCTTCACCGCGATGGATAAAAAGGCACCATCGGTGGCGCTCGTCACCATCACCACCCAAGGGATGACAAGCGCGGTTAATATCACCAGCCCTAAGATGAGCCTCAAGGGTTTATATAAGTCCAACCGCCGTTCCACCGCCATCAAGGTTAATAAAGTCAGCACCGCGATGATTGGAGCAATAGGACCCTTTATCAAAATGGCCATGGCCATCATCACCCAGAACAGCATGGCGTATTTGCCCGACACATATGCCCCGCTTCGGTGAAGTTCCATCATCCGCCAAAGCGTGATTTGTTGAACCGCAATCAAGGCGGCGAGCAGAGCATCGGTCTTGGCGAGGTGACTTTCCACCACCAGCACAAGATTGGTGGCCATCATCGCGCCCAACAGCACGCCATAGGGCCAAAGGAAAAAGGAACGCGCAAAATAGACAGTCGCCGCAAGGACAATCAAACCACCGATCAGGCTAGGCAGGCGATAACTGGCGATGGATTCCGCCCCGAAGAGTGAGGCAGAAGCCGCTTGAAGCCAATAAATCCCCACAGGTTTTTTGGCGCGCAATTCTTGTTGAAATCGCGGCGTGACGTAATCGCCATCGGCGAGCATTTGTTTGCTGGCTTGGGCAAAGCGCGCTTCATCGCGATCCATCGGCGCAATCGTGGTTTGCCCCGGGGAAAAAGTCAGCAGACCCAGCGTCAGAACCATCACCATCGCCAGAATCATGCGCCGATAAAGACGGTGTGATTGCTCCGATGCTGTGGGCGTTGTTGCGGTCACGAATGGGCCTTTCTTTGGACTCGTCAAAATGAAACAGGTTGCGAAGAAGAGTAGACTTCCTAGCATATTAAGATAAACATGAAGCATGAAAACGTCACCCGAAATAGGCAGTTTATTTTCACCCGAACGCATTAAAGTGCGGCGGCAAGTTTGGGGCATAGCCGTGCCGGTGATGTTGGCCAATCTGACCATCCCGTTGGTTGGTCTTGTTGATACCGCGGTGATGGGGCATTTTGATCAATCCTATTACATTGGCGCGGTCGCCATGGGCAGTTTTGTTTTTAGCCTGATGACCATCGCCTTCGGGTTTCAACGGATGGCGGTAACGGGCTTAATCGCCCAAGCCAAAGGCGCGGCGGATTTTGCCTTAATCTTTTCCACGCTTTATCGGTCATCTATCGTGGCGATCATTCTTGGGATCAGCATTATGTTTTTAGCGGTTCCGGTGTTGTGGATCGCGCCAAAAGTTTTATCCGCCAGCGATGATGTGCTGAACGGCATGGCGCAATATATCAGCATTATCGCCTTTGCTGGGCCTGGGATTTGCCTCAATTTGGTTGGGCTTGGCTTTCTGTTTGGGGTGCAGCATATTCGCGGATGCATGGCGCAGATGATCATCATCAATCTGGTCAATATCGTCGCCAATCTGGTTTTTGTTTTTGGCTTTGACCTGAAAATCGAAGGCGTCGCTCTTGCCAGCGTCTTGGCGCAATATATTGGGTTGGTGGTGACGTTTTTTCTGGTGCGATCGGCGTGTCGGCCTTTTGGCAAGCCGCCGAAATGGACCTTTGCCCTGTTAAGCGATGCCCCCGCTTTGATGCGTTACGCGGCTTTGGGGCGGGATTTAACCATTCGCACCACCGCCATCTTATTGTCGGAGATTATTGTGCTCAACACCGCTGGTGGGATGAACGATGATGCCCTTGCCGCCACGCAAGTCGGTTTTGTTTTATTTGGAGTGATTGCTTATGGTCTTGATGGCTTTGCCCATGCGGTGGAAGCGTTGGTTGGCAATGCCATTGGCGCCAAAAGCTTGGTCGATTTCCGGCGAGCGGTGGCGGAAAGTTCTATTTTAGGGGGCATCGCGGCGGTGGCGGTGGCGGTGATTCTATGGCTAGGCGGCGGTCTTTTGATACAAGTGATCACCAGCATCCCTTCGGTCTTAACCTTAGCCAATGACATTATGATTTGGATCATTGTGATGCCCGTGATTTCGGTTTGGGCTTTTTTGATGGATGGGGTTTTTATTGGCGCCACCCGTGCCTCGATTATGCGCAACGCCATGCTGGTTTCCATGCTGTTTTTTCTGCCGTTGGTTTATCTTGGGCGGCTTTGGGGTGGGTTAGACGGCATTTGGTTGGCTTTCAACATCTTGTTAGGCTTGCGTGGGGTGACGCTATGGCTAAAATTGCCAGAGGTTGAAAAAGACACCCAGCCGTTGTCACCATCGGCCTAAGGTATTTAGATAACAACAAAGGATTTCTCATGTCATTCCTCAATCATCATGATCAGCCCCGTCGTCTTGACGTTTTCGATCAGAAGGCGTTTTCCGCATGGCTGGATGCGGCCAGCCAACAAATCAAAACCTGGGCGCATGACCATGGGTTTACGGCCAAGGCCAAAACGCATTTGATCTGGCCGTCGGAAGATGGTGGGATTGGTGGCGCGGTGATGGGCGCTGATGCTGATGATTTTGTAACAGGCGCCATGGCGTCTCGCCTGCCAGCAGGCGCTTATGAAATCTCAGGGGAAACGCCGGAACAATTGGCCTTGGGTTTTGCCTTAGATCAATATCAATATGACCGTTTCAAAACCCCAAAAACCACCCCAGCACAGGCGCAATTGGTCATCCGTGATCCCTTGCAATATCAACGCTTGAACGCGATTGTGGCAGGCGTCAATTTGGCGCGTGATTTGATCAATACCCCGGCCAATTACTTGACCCCGCAAGGGCTTGAAGACGAAGCCCGCGCTTTGGCGAAGCGGCATAACGCAACGATTGACGTCACCATGGGTGAGGCTTTGGCTCAACGTTATCCCGCGATCCATACCGTCGGTCGCGCCGCCGAAATTCCGCCACGGCTGATTGATTTGTCGTGGGAAAATCAGGGGGAAAATCAGGGGGGAGATCGGGTGCCATTGATCACCTTGATCGGCAAGGGCATTACCTTTGACAGCGGCGGTCTTGATTTGAAACCGTCCAGCGGCATGGAAATCATGAAAAAGGATATGGGGGGTGCCGCCAATGTCTTGGGGCTGGCGGAAACCATCATGAGTCTTGGTCTGAACTTGCGGCTTCGCGTGTTGGTGCCTGCGGCAGAAAACGCGGTGTCGTCTCTGTCGATGCGGCCTTTGGATGTGATTGACACCGCCGCTGGAATTCCTGTTGAAGTCGGCAATACGGATGCGGAAGGCCGGTTGGTTTTGGCCGATGCGTTGCATCTGGCGACCGCGGATGATCCGATGCTGATGATTGATTTTGCCACCTTGACCGGCGCGGCACGGGTGGCGGTCGGTGCGGAATTGCCAGCGCTGTTTTCAAACAACGAAGCGATGCGCCGCGATTTAACCGAAGCCGGTGATCAGGTCGGTGATCCGCTATGGCCAATGCCATTGCACGCCCCTTATGATCGTTATTTAGACGCGGGTTATGCGGCGATGTCGTCAACGGGATCATCGCGATATGGCGGCGCCATCACCGCGGCTTTGTTCTTACAGCGGTTTTTGCAGAAGCCTGTGCCTTGGGCGCATATTGATTTGATGGCTTGGAATCTCAGCGCTCGCCCCGGTCATCCGCGTGGGGGCGAAGCCATGGGATTGCGCGCCGCGCTTGAATTGATTGAACGCCGTCTTCAAAAAGAGCAGTAAGCGTTAATACCCGCGAGCAATATTGACGCTGTTGCGAGGCTCACGTCCGGCGCGGATATCCGTGATTGCTTCGACGACTTGTTCGCTAGCGCTTTCCGGATTGGTTTGAGCGGAAACATGAGGCCAAACAGTAATCTTGGGATGATCCCAGAACGCGTGGTCAGCCGGCAGAGGTTCCGTCACCATGACATCCAAGGTTGCGCCGCGCAAATGCCCTTGATCAATGGCCGCGATCAAGTCAGGCTCTACCACTTGTTTGCCGCGCCCGGCATTGATGAAGGCCGCGCCTTTTTTCATTTGGGCAAAATGCTTGGCGTTATAAATATTTTCCGTGGCGGCGGTCAGCGGCAGAATCGAGACCAGAATATCCGCTGATTTTAGGCAAGCCTCAAAACCGTCATCGCCATGATAACAGGTCACTCCGGCAATGGATTTTTCACTGCGCGACCAGCCAATAACATTGAATTTCAAATGCGTTAAGGTTTCTGCAACCACGCTTCCAATGGCGCCGAGACCCATCACGGCAACGGTGGTGCGGGCGGCGATGCGCGGCGGCAATCTGATCCAGTCGTGCCGTGTTTCCGCTTCTCGGTAAGCGGCGGCGTCGCGATGATATTCAAGCACGGTAAGCGTCACCCATTCGGCCATGGCTTCGGACATATAAGGGTCAATCAGCCGCGCGAATTTCAAATGAGCGGGGAAGGTTTTGCCATTGAGCACATGATCAACCCCCTGCGCCAAAGAGATCACGCCTTTTAAGTTTTTCAATCCAGCGATCATGCCTTCAGGTGGATTCCACGTTATCATGACTTCAGCGTCTTGAGCTTCAGGTTGTTCAGCGGTGACCAGTTTGATCCCGGGCAAAAGAGGTTCCAGCGCGGCTTGCCAAAACGTCATTGCATGATCAACCGAATAATAGACAATATAAATGGGTGCAGTCATGGCGTCCTCGTTGAGCGATCAGCGATCAGGCGGCTAACACCGCCAAGGCTTTATCATGAAGAATTGGCGTCGCGCTGGCAAGGGCAGTGCCATCATAACCATCAAGGGTGATGGTTTGACCATCCCATTGCGTGATGACGCCGCCTGCGCCGGTGATGACGGGGATCACGGCCATAATATCATAAGCATTGAGTTGGCTTTCCGCGACCAGATCGCACCAACCGCTGGCCAGATGCGCGTAATTGGCACAATCGCCGCCATAGCCGGTCACCATGCATTGCTCGGCTAGCGCCATAAAACGCGGATAATCACCGCCCAGCGCGTGGCCTGATGTGGTGGTCAGCCGCGCTTGATCAAGAGCGGTGGTGGCGGCGGCGGCAATTGGGTTGCCATTTAAGGTGGTGGCTTGGCCGGTGATGCCCACCCAAGTCTGATCCAATATCGGCATATCAATAACGCCAATCACCGGCAGGCCGTCATAAAGCACGGCGATCAAAGTGCCAAACATGGGGTTGCCGCAAGTAAAAGCGCGGGTGCCGTCAATAGGGTCAATCACCCAAGTGTATCGCGATGGTTTATCGGTCTGCCCATGTTCTTCGCCAATGATGCTATGGTCTGGAAAAGCCGCGCGAATTTTGGCACGAAGCGCGGTTTCAACCGATTGATCGGCGATGGTAACAGGGGTTTCGTCAGCTTTGCGCTGAATGTCAGGCGACTGGCGGAAATATTGGCGGATGATCGGGCGGCTTTCAGCAATAAGCGCTGTTGCCAAGGCAGCAACAGCGCTGTGATTCACACCCGTCATCAGGTTTAGGAGTTTTCTTCGGCGGCAATCGCTTCAGCAGAAGGCAGGGCAGCCGGATTTGCCGACAGGCTCCGCAACCAAGCGATCAGATTGGCACGATCTTCCGGTTTTTTCAGACCCGCAAAGTTCATTTTTGTGCCGCTCAACCAAGTTTTTGGCTTGTGCAAGAAACCGTTCAATTCAGTGTAAGACCAGTCGCCGCCACGTTCCGTCAACGCCGCGGAATAAGCAAAACCACCATCACGGCCTTTCGGGGCGTTGATCAGGTTGTAAAGGTTAGGGCCAACTTTAGCCGCGCCACCGTCCTCAAAACCATGGCAAGCGGTGCATTTCTTAGCAAGTTTTTCGCCCTTAGCGATATCTGCGCTGGCGAGCATAGCCAAGATAGGTTCAGCTTTTACAGGTTCTTCTGATCCGCTTGAAGCCTCAGCAGACACTTCAGGAACCGCGATAGGATACGCATTTTCAGCAATCTCTTCATGGGGCAACAAAATGTCAGCGGTTTTGATGCTTGCCATGATCAGAAGGCCGCCACAAAGCAGGCCTGCGGAAATTTTATTAACGGTCAGATCACTCATGTTCTTGCCTTCCCCCAATCCTTGCGGATTCTACAGACGCGTAAATGAATCAATATCACGAGATTGTCTTATCGAAATCAACAAGACTTCACAAGCGATAATGGTTGGGATTATAGTAATTTTTGCTTGTGAATTCACGCCTTAACGCTCATAAGACCCATCATGCGACCAAATGTCCCCATTTCATCTTCTGCTTCATCTTCGGACCGCGTTGATCCGCGTGACGGGGTGGCGGTGATCATTCCAGCACGGCTTAAGGCCATGCGCTTGCCCGAAAAACCGCTGGCGATGATTGGCGATGCGCCGATGATTGTTCATGTCATGCGGCGGGCATGGGAAGCAGGGTTCGGAACGGGACAGAACACCAGCCGGGTGGTGGTGGCTTGCGATGATGCGTCGATTGCCGACGCGGTGACCGCCCATGGCGGTGAGGCCATCCTTACCGATCCAGATCATCCGTCGGGTTCTGATCGCGTCTATGAAGCGTTGATGAACATTGACCCTGAAGGCGAGATAGACACGGTGGTCAATTTGCAAGGGGATCTGCCAGACATCAATGCGGCGATGCTCTTGCCCTTGGTGGAGGCGTTGCGCGATCAACAGGCGGATATTGCCACGCCAGTGGCGCCGGCTCAAGATCATGAAATTCCCTTGCCGCAAGTGGTTAAAGCGGTGGTGGTTTTACCGGAAGGGCAAATTGGCGCAGGGCAAGTTGGGCCGGTGCTTTATTTCAGCCGTCAACCTATTCCCACAGGCGGCGGCACGGCGACTTTACCCATTTGGCATCATGTGGGGATTTATGCTTGGTCGCGTCAAGCCTTGGCGACTTTTGTCAACCTGCCGCCATCACCCCTAGAGAAAAGCGAGAAACTCGAACAGTTGCGCGCGCTGGAAGCAGGGATGCGGATTGTCGCGCTGGTGGTTGACAGCGCGCCGGGCGGTGTTGATACTCCCGAAGACCTTAATCAGGCGCGACGCCGGATGGAAACCAAGACATGACCGCTTTATCACCTGATCAGACGATTGCTTACCAAGGCCTACCTGGTGCCTATTCGCATTTGGCGTGCCAAACCTGTTATCCAGATATGGAAGCGATGCCGAACCCGTCTTTTGAATATATGCTGGCGGCGGTCACTGAAGGTAAAGCCAAATACGCGATGGTGCCGGTGGAAAATTCCGTGGCGGGGCGTGTCGCGGATATTCACCATCTGTTGCCGCAATCAGGGCTATTCATCATTGGTGAGCATTTTCAAAAAGTGAATCACCACCTTTTAGGGGTGAAGGGCGCGACGCTCGGAGGCTTAAAAGAAGTGCATAGCCACGCTCAAGGGTTGGCGCAGTGTCGGAATACGTTGAATCGGCTCAATCTAAAGCCAATTATGCATCCAGATACGGCAGGGGCGGCGGCGGATATTGCCGCGGCAGGTAATCCTGAGATTGGCGCCATTGCTTCTCGCCTTGCGGCTGAAATCTATGGCCTCGATATCTTAGAAGAAAACGCCGAAGATCATGATCACAACACCACGCGGATGTTGATCATGGCACGTGAACCGGTCATGCCGCCAAAGGATAACGGCCCGGTGATCACAACGCTGATTTTCCGATTGCGCTCAGTGCCGGCGGCGCTGTTCAAGGCGCTGGGCGGTTTTGCCACCAATGGCATCAATTTAACGAAATTGGAAAGTTATATGTTGGGTGGCAATTTTTCCGCCGCTCAATTCTATATTGACGCCGAATGTCATCAGGAAAGCGACGCGTTTCAATACGCCCTCGAAGAGTTGAAATTTTTCACCGAGAAAGACGCGGTGCATATTTTAGGCACCTATCCAGCCGATTCTTCACGCCGCGGATAACAGTTCAGGCTTGCGCTTTTGCGGCAATTATCCCATACACAATACTGGAAGGCTGGCGGGCGACCGCTTGGTTGAACCGGTCAGGGCCGAAAGGCAGCAGCCACGGCTAAGGACAGGTCGGGTCGTTCAGTCTTCCACTTTAGTCTTGGCTTCGGCCGTCATCTGAAGGAGCGGTACCCTCATGACAGATCCTGTCGATCACCCCACTCCCCCTCAGAACGCCGCGGGTGCTTCCACTTCGTATCGGGTGCTTGCGCGCAAATATCGGCCGTCTAATTTTGATGAATTAATCGGTCAAGACAGTCTTGTGCAAACTTTATCCAATGCCCTCAAGATGGGAAGACTTGCCCATGCCTTTGTGCTGACAGGCTTGCGCGGCATCGGCAAGACCACCACCGCACGAATCATCGCTCGCGGGTTGAATTGCACCGGCGCCGATGGCCAAGGGCAACCTACGCTATCGCCATGCGGCGTTTGCTCATCCTGCACGGGCATTGCTGAAGGCCGTCATGTCGACGTGATTGAAATGGATGCCGCCAGCAATACCGGCGTTGATGACGTCCGCGAAATCATTGACGGGGTTGGTTACCGTCCGTTATCCGCGCGCTATAAAATTTACATCATTGATGAAGTCCATATGCTGTCGAAAAACGCGTTTAACGCGTTGCTCAAAACCTTGGAAGAGCCGCCAGAAGCGGTGAAATTCATCTTTGCCACCACAGAAATTCGAAAAGTGCCGGTGACGGTTCTCTCGCGCTGCCAACGTTTTGATTTGCGGCGCGTGCCTAATGCCATGATGGCGGCGCATCTGAAATCCATTTGCGCCAAAGAAAACATCACTGCTGAGGAAGCCGCGCTGGATCGTCTGGCAAGAGGAGCAGAAGGGTCTGTTCGCGATGCGTTATCGCTCTTGGATCAAGCCGCGGCTTTAACCGCGGATCAGGTCACGGATGATGCGGTGGCGGTGATGATGGGGCAAGCGGGGCGCGGTCAATCGCTGGATATGGTTAATTTGGCCTTGTCTGGGGATGCTGGCGGGGCGATGGAACGCCTGCAACAAGCGGTTGGGCGCGGGGCTGAACCACTGATGGTGATCAACGATATGCTTGATTTGATCCACATGGCGACTCGGCTTGCCGCCGGCGGGCATCTTGATGATGCGCCGGAAGGCGAACGCGAGCAATTGACGCGCTTGGCAGAGACCTCGGGGGTTGCCAAATTAGGACGCGCTTGGCAAATCGCTCTGAAAGGCCATGGGGAAGTGCAATCTTCGCCCAACCCTCACGCTGCGGCGGATATGCTGTTGATCCGCCTTGCCCATGTGGCGCCAATGCCCACGCCAGCGGAATTGGTGCGTAAACTTGAACAAAACCCGCCATCAACCTCATCGCCGCAACGATCTGCACCAGCGCAACCTGCGCCTTCTGCGCCGCCTGCGTCCTCTTCAGCGCCTCTTTCGGCGTCAGATGATCTGGGCGATTCGGATCCAGACCCTCACCCCGTTTCCGAAGCAGCAGGCGTCCCTGATGCGCCGGCGATGGATGCGGGATCAGAGAATTGGGATCAGGCCAATCATTCGATAGAAAGCCCTGAGCCTAACCGCCCCATCTCTCAAGACCCCATCCCTCAAGATATGCGTGAGATGGTTCGGTTGTTTGAAGATCAAGGCGAAATGATTCTTGCCAATCTCATTCGTTTCCATCTGCGTCCGGTTGTGTTTGAGCCGGGGCGTTTTGAATACGACCAAGACAGCGATGTTGACGCGCGGGCGATTGCGGATATCGCCCGTCACTTGCAAGACTGGACGGGATTGCGTTGGATCATCAGCCCAGCCAATGGCGGGGGCAAAACCCTAGATGAACAAGATCGAGAACGGCACCAGGCGGAAGTTGATCAGGTGTCGGCCAATCCCCTTGTGGCGGCAGTGCTCAATGGTTTTCCCGGGGCGACGGTGGCGGCGGTAACGCCGATCGAAAGTCTTGGAGCATCAGGTTCAGATGATGATGGACCCGATGATGACGCCACAGACCATGA
>CAYNQW010000052.1:0-10805 GCA_964399415.1 uncultured Hyphomicrobiales bacterium | reverse complement strand
GCGCTGATGGCGCGGTGATCGTGGGCAAACTGCTCGAAGAAAAGAGCGACACCATTGGTTACAACGCCCAGAAGGGTGAGTTCGAAGACCTCATCAAAGCTGGCGTGATTGACCCAACTAAGGTTGTCCGTTCTGCCTTGCAAAACGCAGCGTCTGTGGCGGGTCTCTTGATCACCACCGAAGCGATGGTTGGCGAATTGCCTGAACCAAAGTCGGCGATGCCAGCTGCTCCTGATATGGGCGGCATGGGCGGTATGGGCTTCTAAGACGTCAAACCGACAGAATAAAGAAAAGGCCGGGAGCAATCCCGGCCTTTTTTATTGCGTTAATAATAAAGCGTTACTTGCGGCCCATAAACCGCCAAGCCATCGGCATCATCGCGGCGGCGAGGATCAATTTCGCAATATCGCCCATGTAGAAAGGCAGGAAGCCAAAGCCAATGGTCACGCTCAAGGGCTTGCTCAGGATAGCGCTCAGCACCAACAGACCCGGCACATAGATGATGGCATTGCCGATGATCATGGCAAGCGCGGTGGTCAAGGGGTTGCGATCCCAGCCCTGTTCCGCCAACCAGCCGGTGGCAAAAGCAGCAGGGATAAAGCCAAGCAAATAGCCTGATGTTGGCCCCATCAGCACCGCCATGCCGCCCGTGCCATTGGCAAAGACCGGCAGGCCGCTCGCGCCTTCGATCAGATAGGCAACAACCGCCGCCGCGCCAAGCCGCGCGCCCAGCGCCATGCCCACCACGAGAATAGCAAAGGTTTGTCCGGTCACTGGAATTGGGGTGAACGGCAAAGGAATGGCGACTTGAGCGGAAAGCGCAATCAGCACAGATGCCGCCAGCACCAGAAGAATAGAATTCGCCATCGACTGTTTGTCGGCGCCCAGCGCAACACGGGCTAGACTCGGCGAAGGGGTCATTGAAAGAACAGACATGAGATTTCCTTTAAAATGAAGTCTTCGTGGCTCTATCCTACGCCGCCTTCAGGCGAAAGAAAAGAGGATACCGTCTTGACCGCCTCCGCCAGCCCGCAACGTTCTGCCACCACCCCCGGTGGAAAGGCGCTGAGCAAGCGGCTCGGCAAGCGATTGTCCAGCACCACAAACACCCCGCGATCATCGCCGCGCCGCACCAATCGGCCAAAGGCTTGGCGCAATTTCATGCGCGTGGCACGATCTGTCCAAAGATCGCGGCCATAATGATCCGCCCGCGCCTTAAACAGCATATCGGGGCGCGGCCAAGGCACCCGATCAAAGATGATCAATTGCAGGGCTTGGCCGGGCACATCAATGCCATCGCGCACGGCATCGGTTCCCAACAGGCATGACCGCCGGTCTTCGCGGAACATCTGCAACAGCGTTTGCAAATTGAGGGCGTCCATATGCTGGGCATAGAGCGGGATTTGAGCGTCATCAAGGGCGGATAAAATATGCGGATAAGTGGCTTTCAAGCGGCGAATGGCGGTGAATAAACCCAAGGCGCCCCCTTGACTGGCCTTCATTAATGACGCCATGGCCGCCGCCGATTGCTGGGTGTTGTCGCGATCAACATCACCAACGATCAGCAATTTGGTTTGGCTGGCGTAATCAAAAGGTGAGGCCACGGAAGACACCACCGCTGGGCTGGGCAAGTAAATCGTCCCGGTAAGACGCTCGGCAAAATTCCAGTCTTCTGGAAGCGGGGTATCGACATCGCGGCTGGTGTGATCGGTGAGGGTGGCAGAAGTGATCACCGCGCCATGACTAGGGGTCAGCACCGCGCGACTGAACGGCTCACCGGGGTCAAGGTAATGGCGACGAAGGCCGATATCAATATCTTGACCGTTCTGGCGGGTTGCCTCCATCCAGTCAATAAAACCATCCCGTCCTTCGGGGCGGCTTGTATGGGTGATATCATCCAGCAATTGCCGCCATGCGGCGAGCGGGCCATTGGCGCGGCGAAGCAATCCTCGTGCCGCCCCTTCAAGGCGGTTGCGGGTGGCGCTATCGAGATGATCCGCCTGATCCACTAAGATGGTGTTTAAGGTTTTTGCCAAGCGTTGCAGGGGATCAGCAATATCCTTTAACGCGCTGCTCAAGCCTAAAGCCATGGTGGCCAGATGATCATCAAGCGGATAAAGACCAACCTCAAGATTATAGAGGCTATCGGGCGAGGAGACGCGTTCATAAATGACTTTTCGGGCGGCGAATAAGAATTGTTCCACCGGTCCATCGGGGGCGGCTTCTGACAGCCGTTGCCGCCAATTGACGGCGGGCAGAATTCGCGCCGCTTCCATGGCTTGATCAAGGTCAGTCATCGCCGCGTCATCAAAAGCCAAGAGTTCCTCAAGGCGTTTCTTTAGCCCGCGCGCACGGGATTTGCGGTTGCCTTCTTGGCCACGAATCCAGCGGCGCAGGTCAGCCGCTTCCGTGCCGCTAAAGGCAACGGAAAAAGCGCTATCGGCGGCATCAAACACATGATGCCCTTCGTCAAAAATATAGCGTGTTGGCGGGGATTGAGTGCTTTGACCCGGGGTGAGGCTTGCCATGGCCGCGCCAATCATCACCAGCGCGTGATTGGCCACCACAATATCCGCCCGCCGCGATCGCTGGCGTGACTTTTCCACAAAACATTTCTGGAAATGGCGGCAAGCGCTATGAATACATTCGCCGCGTCGATCCGCAAGGCCGATGGTGGCCCCGACCCCTAGCAAATCAATCAGCCATGCCGGAAAACCGCTGCCCGTCAGATCACCATCAGGATTGGCTTCTGCCCAGCGTGCCATCAAGCCCAGCGCAGGAGCAAGGCGCGGCGTTGCCGCCACCGCGGATAACGCATCTTCCAAATTGAGCAAGCAAAGATAGTTCTCGCGGCCTTTTCGGATCACCACTTTTGCATCGCGTTCCGTGCGATCGGGGTAGAAGCGTGCCATTTCTTCCACCACTTGGTGTTGAAGGCTTCTGGTGAAGGTGGACACCCAAACCGGGGCTTTGTTGTCTTCCGCCCAGACGGTTGCGGGCGCCAAATATCCAAGGGTTTTGCCGGTGCCAGTGCCGGCTTCGGCCAAGACCACCACGGGGTTATCTTCGCCTTTCGGTGTGCCAAAGGCTGGCACAAGGCTGGCGGTATAGGCTTTTTGACTAGGCCGGATTTCTGACCCTTTGCCAAGCATCACCTTGAGGCGATCTTCAGATTGCTTGACGCTGATGGGAAAGGCGCCCGGTTCGGGATCAGGGCCGTATTCTGGGTTTTCGGGGAGACGAAACCAAATCGAGGCGGCGCGAGGATCAGGCGGGGCTTGAGGCGGCATCGCGTGGCCTAAGGCGGCCAAGACGGTTGGCGCCCACCCCCATCCACCCTGCGCCATCATCGCGGCAATGCCAGCGGCTTGTTGTTTTTTCACTTCAGATAGTGATTGCAAGTCGGCCAGCATTTTACTGGCGCTTTTCGGGATCAGCATGGCCATGTCATCATCATCGCCACGGGTGTCCAACCCCATCACCCGCCCCAAGCCTTGCGGCGTTGGCAAACTAAATTGGCTGGGGCGAACAAAGGCGAATAATTCCAGCACATCAAGGCCTTCAAGCGCGCCTAATCCAGACGCTTCCATCCCCAAACGGCTAGCGGTCCAACGGCGGTGGCAAAACAGCACCGGGCGACGATCCAGCCGATCTTGCGCGGCTTTAACAGCGATACGCTCAATCTCACCATCGGTGCCAATCCAGATCACATCCCGCGCGGTAGGCATCACCACCGCCAAGGGGGGTAACGCGATAAGCGAAGCGGTGGGTTGAGGCAAATCAGGGTTCGACATGGTTTCTTTTTATCGGTTTTATCCGCCAAAGACCATCCCAAACCCTGCCATATCTCTTGCCATTCCGCATCAGACGGGATATGAGTGCCTGACGCTTTCCCCGAGAGGGAGGCGATAGAATTTTCAGTCAATAGAGGCTTATGATGGCCACATCATCTTTACCCCAGAACCTTCTTGATCACGCTAAAGCATGGCCTTTTGCTGAAGCAAAATTGCTCATCGACCGTTTTCAAAAAATGAAGGTTACGCCAAGCGCGGAGCGGCCGGTGCTTTTTGAAACCGGCTATGGGCCTTCCGGTTTGCCGCATATCGGGACTTTTGGTGAAGTGGTGCGAACCTCGATGGTGCGCCATGCCTTTGAAACATTGACCGGCTTGCCCACGCGATTGATTTGCTTTTCCGATGATATGGATGGCTTGCGCAAAGTGCCTGATAATATTCCCAATAAGGACATGGTCGGCCAGCATCTTGGCAAAGCCTTGACCGATGTGCCGGATCCCTTTGGCACCCATAACAGTTTTGGCGAACATAACAACGCGCGCCTGCAAGGTTTTCTGGACGGCTTCGGCTTTGATTATGAGTTTTTTTCCGCCACCCGCTGTTATCAATCCGGTCAATTTGATGACGCGTTGCTCAATATCCTGAAGAATTATGACGCGGTCACCAATGTCGTGCTGCCAACTTTAGGCGAAGAGCGGCGCGCCACTTACAGCCCCTTTATGCCGGTTTGCCCTGAAACTCGCGAAGTGCTTCAGGCGGAAATCACCGGTCAAGACGTGGCCGGGGGCAAAATTGAATATCGTGACCCTCGTGATGGCAGTTTGCGTGAAACGACGGTGATCGGCGGGGCCTGCAAATTGCAATGGAAATGCGATTGGGCGATGCGTTGGTACGCGCTTGGCGTCGATTATGAAATGAGCGGCAAAGACCTGAGCGAGTCGGTTAAACTTTCATCAAAAATCACCCGCATCATGGGCGGCACCCCGCCGGAGGGCATTTCGTATGAATTGTTCCTTGATCAGAATGGTGAGAAAATTTCAAAATCCAAAGGCAATGGGTTGAGCGTTGAAGAATGGCTGACCTATGGCACTGAAGAAGCGCTGGCGTTGTTCATGTATAATCAACCGAAACGCGCCAAGCGGCTATTCTTTGATGTTGTGCCGAAAATGGTCGATGAATATTACAGCCATCTTGAAAAATTCGCTGATGCTGATGATGCGGCGAAAATCGACAATCCGGTTTGGCATATTCACCAAGGCCATCCGCCTGTTGAAACCCCGCCTGTGGGCTTCTCGCTGTTGCTTAATCTTGCCGGTGTTTGTCAGGCGGAACATTCGGATGTGATTTGGGGTTATCTCAAACAATACGCCCCGGGTGTATCAGCAGAAACGCATCCGCAATTGGCACGGCTTGTGGATTACGCGGTGGTCTATTACCGCGATCGGGTGCATCCGTTCAAAACCTACCGCGCGCCAACCGATGATGAAAGGGTTCATCTGAAAGCCCTTGATGCGGCTTTGGCTAATCTTGCATCAGACGCTGAGGCCGATGTTATTCAATCGGCGGTTTTTGCGACGGGCAAAGACGCTGGGTACGAGTCCTTGCGCGATTGGTTTGGTTGTCTCTACCAAGTGCTGTTGGGCCAAGACGAAGGGCCACGCATGGGGTCATTCATTAAATTATATGGCGTTGATGAAACCCGCCAATTGATCGCCCAGGCTTTGGATGGCCAATTGAGCGCGGGGCAATCGTGATCTGGACGGCGGCATCGGCTTTAGCCCGGCATCTGCCCGGTGAAGCCGCCCATCGCCTTGCGGTGAATTGCCTGAAACTAGGCATCGCCCCAAAACAAGACAATGATCATTTTGGTGAGGTGTTGCGTTGCCGTGTCGCTGGGCTTGATTTTCCTAATCCCTTAGGGTTGGCAGCCGGCTTTGATAAGAACGCGGAGGCCATTGCCGGGGCGTTGCGGCTTGGCTTTGGTTTTGCTGAGGTCGGCACCATCACCCCAAAACCGCAACCCGGGAATCCAAAGCCTCGGGTTTTTCGACTGCCGGAAGATGGCGCGGTCATCAATCGCTATGGGTTTAACAACAATGGCATGGAAGCGGCGGCGTTGCGATTGGCGGCTTACCGCAAGAATCCAACGCGCGGTATTCTTGGCGTCAATATCGGTGCCAATAAAGACGCGGTGGATCGGGTGGCGGATTATCATCTGACGGCGTCACATCTCTCGGCTTATGCGGATTATTTGACGGTGAATGTTTCTTCGCCGAATACGCCCGGCTTGCGCGGCTTGCAAGAACCGCAATTTTTGAAAGACGTCATCCGCGCCGCCCTAAGCGGCATGGCAGAAGCCGGGGTTCAAAAACCACTGATGCTGAAAATTGCCCCTGATCTTGATCAGGATGGGCTTATAGCCGCGCTTGATACCGCCCAAGCCGAAGGCTGTAGCGGCATCATCATCGCCAACACCACGATCAGCCGACCACAAGGTCTGCATCATCCATCGCAACATGAAACCGGCGGGCTTTCGGGGCGTCCGTTGTTTGATTTGTCGAATCGTATGCTTCATCAAGCGGCTCTGCACCTCGCGGCCGAAAAGAAACCACTGCCGATCATCGCTGTCGGCGGGGTAGCCAGCGCAAAAGATGCGCTGATCAAATTGCGATTGGGCGCGTCGTTGGTGCAGATTTACACCAGCCTTGCCTTGCAAGGGCCGCTTCTGCCGCAACGTATTCTTTCTGATTTAGCCGATGAATTCAGCAAGGCGGGAACGACGGTGGCGTCTGGCCTTGGCAAGCCTGTTAAGACGTTTGATCAGGCCTTTCGTTAAAGTTAGCATGGCTCAAGTCGCGGATGCTTTCGAGCGCCACATAAAAAGCCGATGGAAAGACCATCGGAGTTTCGGCCATTTCTTTTTGTCTTGAGTGTTGATGCGATTGATCCTCGATCATGTGGATTTTCATGGTGAGGTAACGAATCACAGTTGTCAGGTTAAAATTCGGGTCTCGGCATTGGTCAATCGAGGTGCAAATCTCATCAAGTGAGATATTTTCATCTAGGCTGAGCTTATCCAATTCACGCCATATATAGGTTTCAAGCAAGAGGGAGGTACGTTTGCCGTTGATATAGATGTTGCGCTTTTCCCTTTCCATGGGATGTGCTGTTGTTAATGTCATTGCCTCCCCTTTTGTATGATGGATTTAATGCTTTTGTTAGATGGCTCAAGGATCATGTTAACCCTTAAGGTTCTGATTGTGCATAACCTATAAAGGCCATAAAACTATCCTAAATGGCTAATTTATCCTAATTTTTGGGCAAAAGGGTTGGCCAATGCTATTTTTGATGAATAGCATCATCGTATCAGGCCAGAATCAGGCTTGATGGGTTTCTTTTGTCAATGGGGTGAAGTTCAGGCTTGACCTTCGGCAGGGAAGGCGGTAAACCCTAGTCCTGTTGCGGCTTTGGCCGCATTCTTATTTCATGACAGAAGGAGCGAGACGATGGCTCGTCGCTGTGAACTTACTGGAAAAGGCGTCCTGACGGGCAATAACGTCAGCCACGCAAACAACCGCACTCGTCGCCGGTTTCTGCCCAACTTGCAACAAGCATCTATGTTGAGCGAAACGTTAGGCAAAACCATTTCCTTGCGTGTTTCGGCTTCGGCGATCCGCACGGTGGAAAAGACGGGCGGGATTGATGCTTTCTTGCTGAAAGCCAAAGACGCTGATCTTGGCCGTGATGCGCTTGCCGCAAAGAAAGCCATTAAAGCGGCTCAAGCCAGCGCTTAACACCCAAGCGCTTTATTGAGCATGACAAAAAACACCTCAGATGAGGTGTTTTTTTATGCTTGGGTTTCATGAAAATTTACGACGCTCGGCGGCGTTTTGGTCGACCGTGGTCATCATCAAAGAGATCGGCCAATTGCGCGGTCACGGCGCCGCCCAATTGTTCCACATCGGTGATGGTGACCGCCCGCTGATAATAGCGGGTGACGTCATGGCCAATCCCAATGGCAAGCAATTCCACGGGTGATTTGTTCTCGATCAAATCAATCACCCCGCGCAGATGCTGTTCCAGATAATTGCCTTGATTGACCGATAGGGTGGAATCATCCACCGGCGCGCCATCAGAAATGACCATCAAAATGCGGCGGTCTTCACGCCGCGCCAAAAGCCGGTTATGCGCCCAGATCAGCGCTTCACCGTCGATGTTTTCTTTCAGCAAACCTTCGCGCAACATGAGGCCAAGCGATTTCCGCGCACGGCGCATGGGGGCATCAGCAGGTTTATAGATAATATGCCGCAAATCATTCAGCCGTCCCGGGAAGGTAGGCTTGCCCGCCTGCTGCCATAACTCGCGAGATTGACCGCCTTTCCAAGCTTTGGTGGTGAAGCCCAGAATTTCGACTTTCACCCCGCACCGTTCCAAGGTTCGCGCCAGAATATCAGCGGTCACCGCCGCAATCGTAATGGGGCGTCCGCGCATCGAGCCGGAATTGTCGATCAATAACGTGACGACCGTATCGCGAAAACGAATATCGCTTTCCATCTTAAACGACAGCGGATGCGACGGTTGAGTCACCACCCGCGATAATTTGCCCGCGTCAAGCAACCCTTCTTCAAGGTCAAAATTCCAACTGCGGTTTTGATGCGCCATCAATTTTCGTTGCAGGCGGTTGGCCAATTTCCCGATGACGCTGTTTAGATTGTCGAGATGCTTGTCTAACAACGCCCGCAAGCGGCTAAGTTCTTCGGCATCGCATAAGTCCTGCGCGTTGACGATTTCGTCAAAATCTTCGGTGTAAATGCGGTAGAGATCACCTTTGGCGTTGCTCAATTCATCGGCTTCGCCGTTTTCTCCGGCAGGGTTTTCGCCTTCGGCAAGCGCTTCATCGCCGTCTTCGCCGTCATCATCGCGTTCGCCTTCAGCGGCTTCCATGGTTTGGGTTTCCGCGTCCTGATCCATGGCTTCGGATTCGCCATCATCGCTTTCCCCTTGGGGGGATTGCGACTGGTCTTCGTCTTGACCATCTTGACCCGCGGCATCATCGTCATCGCTGTCATCATCGCCATCATCAGGTTCGGCGGGATCACCAAGATCCGTTTCAAGCGCGCCAATCAACCGGCGGGCGATTTCAGCATAGGTTTCTTGATTGTCTGTATTGGTTTTGAGCGTTTCGATCAAATCACCCGCGCGATTGTCGATCCATGGCCGCCATAGATCGACAGTCATGGCCACATTGGCGGGCGGTTTTTCGCCGGTCAAGGCCTCACGCACCAGCAGCCCTGCGACATCAGCAATGGCGGTGTGATCGCCTTCACCATCGGAACCCGGTGGCGCAATCGATTGGGTGGTGTATTTGGTTTCGATTTGCTGGCGGATATTGCTGGCAACACCGGGCATACCACGGCTGCCAATGGCTTCAACACGGGCGCGCTCAACCGAATCAAAAATCGAACGCGCCAGACTCGCTTGCGGCGCCATCTTATGGTGAATTTTATCGTTGTGATGAGCAATCCAGACCGCCGCGCTATCAGCCGCGCCACGGATGCGGGTTTCGCTGCCATCCTGACTCGCGCCAGAAAAAGTGTTGTTGCGAGTCGGGGCAGGCAGCCGCACTTCCGTTGGGGTGATGACCGTGGCGGCGCCGGTATAACGCACGTCATGTTGCGATCCGCCCGCCATCGCCCTTAAACAGGCGGCGGTTGAACGCAGAAAAGTGTCATCACCTTGACCAGACATGGTCGCCTCTTATGGGATTAAGTTAATTGGCGGCAACGGTAAAGACGCTATCGCCAAGGTCTTCGTCAAAACACCGCTGATAATATTCAGCCACAACAGGACGCTCCATCTCATCGCATTTATTGAGGAAGGAGAGGCGGAACGCCAATTTGATATCACCCAGAATTTCGGCGTTATCCATCCATGTGATCACGGTGCGTGGTGACATGACGGTGGAAATATCACCCGCCATAAAGCCTTTGCGGGTCAAATCAGCCAAGCGGATCATGCTGTCGATGATGTCCAAATTCATGATGGTGCTGTCTTTGTTCATTTTGCCGCTGACAATGTTCTTTTCAATATCATGCGGCAGGTAATTCAAGGTTGAGACGATGGACCAACGGTCCATTTGGCCTTGGTTGATCTGTTGGGTGCCATGATACAGCCCCGTTGTGTCGCCCAAGCCAACGGTATTGGCGGTGGCAAACAACCGGAATGACGGGTTAGGGCGGATCACGCGATTGGTGTCGAGCAAGGTCAATTTCCCTTCGACTTCGAGCACCCGCTGAATCACAAACATAACATCTGCACGGCCAGCATCATATTCGTCAAAAACCAGCGCCACCGGATTTTGCAACGCCCAAGGCAAAATGCCTTCACGAAATTCAGTCACTTGCTTGCCGTCGCGCAACACGATGGAATCCTTGCCCACCAAATCAATCCGGCTGATATGGCTGTCGAGATTAACGCGGATGCAAGGCCAATTGAGGCGCGCCGCGACTTGTTCGATATGGGTGGATTTCCCGGTGCCGTGATAGCCTTGGATCATCACCCGTCGGTTATGGGCAAAACCCGCCAGAATAGCGAGGGTCGTGTCGCGATCAAAAACATAGGTTTCATCCAGATCAGGCACATATTCAGACGCGGTTGAAAAGGCAGGGATCTGCATATCAATGTCAATATTAAACACGTCACGAGCATTGACCGTGATATCAGGAGCATCAAGGCTATGGGCTGGACGCCGCTGGGTCGTCTGATCGTCGGATTGCTGAGATGATGGTGCCGCTGACATGAGGGATCCTTCTGTATATTTTGAACCTTGATAAAGCAGGGTTAATGTTCAGGCAAAGTGTTTTTTTAGAATACTGTAAGCCCAGTTGATGGTTTTAAGGCGATCTTCTGCCTCGCGCGAGCCTCCATTGGCATCAGGGTGATGGGTTTTCGCTAATTCTTTATAGCGTTTTTTCACCTTATCCTGATCCATGCAAGGAGAAAGTCCAAAAA
>CAYNQW010000051.1:0-10899 GCA_964399415.1 uncultured Hyphomicrobiales bacterium | reverse complement strand
TAAAAAGCGATTTGAACAAGGTTTCAAAATAGCGATTCACTTCGGTGAAACTTTTAAGCAGACGCTCACGGCCTTCGCGGTTTAATTGGTTGATGGCCGACCGCAGTTTTGAAATCGCGGCATTCAGATCATCGCATTCAGTGTTGATGCTGGTGATGCGTTCTTCGACCTCTTGCATTTCAGCCTCGGCGCGCAAATTGACAGGGCCGATATTCTCACGCTCGCGGATCAACCGCTCATAACGTTGTTCAAGGTTGGTGATGGTGTCCTCATCGCAATCAATAGCATCGTCGGGGTTCATTTCCGCAAGTTCACGCAGCGCATCAGGGCTTGCGTTGAGGCGTTCGCGTATCCGATTGGTGATGCTTTCAAGGTCTTGCTTAGCAAGATCACGTTGGGATTCGTGCCGAATATAGCCTTCGCGTTGCTGGCTTAATTGCTGATCCGCGTCGCGTTGAGCGGCGTCGGCTTGGGCAAGGGCAGTTTCGGCTTCGGCCAAAACGTCACCGGCTTCTCTGCGTTCGGCTTCGGCCTTGTCGATGGCGTCACCCAGCGCGTGGCGGCGTTCGGCGATCACCTGAGGTTGATTGGCAAGGGTTTGGGCATCATGTTCGGCTTGCCCTTTGCGGCTGGCCAATTCGTCGATCCGCGCATGGGCGCCTTTTTGACGTTCTGCCCAGATATCGGTTTCGCGGGTGATGGCATCGCGCCGGGATTGGCGTTGATCGCGTGCGCTACGAATGGTGCGTTCACTGCCCATGGTTTCGGCGAGCGTCTGCCGGCAGGCTTCTGCTTTGATTCGCAGGCTTTCGGCTTCAGCCACCAGCGCGGCAGGGTCAGCCAGCGCCGAAAGTTCAGCCTCGGCATCAACCAATCCAGCGGAAAGCATGGTCAGCGTTTCGGTCAATTCTTCGCGGCGTTTTTCGGCGGTTTCTAGCGCTGTTCGGGTGCTTTCATCGCGGCGTAGGCTTTGCGACAAGTCTTGTTCGGCTTGCCGTTCGGCTTGCCGTTGGTTTTGCAAAGTTTCGCGTGCGGCATCGAGTTTGGATTTGGAAGATGTTGACGCGTCGTCAGCCACTTGAGCATCACTTTCGGCTTTCGTCTGTTCCGCGATCAATTCGCGCAAGCGAGCCTCTTGTTTAAGGCGCATCGCGGCTGAAGTTTCAGCACCAAGCGGTTGAACATAACCATCCCATCGCCACAAGCCGCCATTGATGGTGGTAACAGCCTGCCCCGGAGCGAGTGTCTTTTGAGCGGTTTCTGCAGCAGAAGCATCGGCGACAACCCCCACGCCAGATAACGCGGCGGTCAATGCCGGCGGAAGATCAAGATGATCCGCCAAAGGGGTTGTCCCTTGAGGGCAAGTGGCTTGGTTTGCCGCCGCGTCATCAAGCCAATAAGCGCTGGTTGATTTGCCTTGCGGCGCGGTCAGGGCATCGCCGAGAGCGGCGGCCAGCGCTTGTTCATAGCCATTTTTCACCTTTACCGCCGATGAGATGGGCGATGCGCTTTGATCTTGCGGCGTCAGAATGGCATCAAGCGCGTCTTTTTCGGCGTTAATCCGCGCCAGAAGCGTTGATTTTTCATTGGCTTGAGCAGAGGTCGCATCCGCCTGACTTTGGGCGTTTTCCAAGGCGGTTGCGGCTTCAGTCAATTGTTGGCGGCAAGTTTCGGCAAGTTTTTCAGCGTCATTGCGGGCTTGCGCCGCGTCTTTGGCCGCCGCCGTTAATCCATCAAGATCAAGAGCGGCAAGAGCCGCTTCGGCGTGTTGTTGCCGGGCTTTCAAATCGGTGATTTGGCGGGCGGTGGTCTCAGATTCACGTTCGGCGGCGCGGCTTTTGGCGCTGGCATCAGCAAGGGCGCGCTCAGCATCATCGGCGGCTTCACGCGCTTCTGCCAAGAGACGGGCGGCGTTTTCGAGTTTAGGCTGATCCGCCGCGTCATCAGCATCGAGTTGTTGGCGTTCGGCGGCGAGTTGCGCCAAGGCGTTTTCCGCATCTTTCAGGAGCTGATGTTCACGCGCGGTATCCGTGGTGATTTGTTCAAGGCGTGATTGGGCGTCTTCTAGTGATTTTTGAAGGCGTCGTTCTTCTTCTTGCAGCGCGTCTCGTTCCAGGGTCAGCCGTTGCAATTGCGCGGCTTTTTCCGCTTCGCTTTGGCGCAAGGGCGGCAGTTTTTCCATCGCGCTATGCCGCAAGCGGGTTTTAGCGGCAGCGTCTTCGGCGGCGGCGGCGGTGAGGCGTTCGGCTTCACGGAGCATGGTTTCGGTTTCGTCCAATCGCCCTAGACCTGCGGTGAACCGCGCCAGCATCAAATGCGCGTCGGCTTTTCGGATGCGATCGGCGATGGAGCGGTAGCGGGTGGCTTGCCGCGCTTGCTTGACCAATGAGGCTTTTTGCTCATCGAGTTGGACGAGAATATCAGCCAGACGTTCAAGGTTGGTCTCAGCGGTATTGAGGCGCAATTCGGCTTCGTGGCGCCGTTGATGCAAGCCGCGAATATTCGCCGCTTCTTCGAGCAGATTCCGGCGATCGACAGGCTTGGCGTTGATCAATGCCCCGACTTTGCCCTGACTGACAATGCCGCTTGACCGTGACCCTGTGGCCATATCAGCGAATAACAATTGCACATCTCGGGCGCGAACAGATTTGCCATTGATCTTAAAACTTGACCCTTTGCCGCGATCAATGCGGCGGGTGATTTCAAGATCATCGCTATCGTATTGCGCGGCGCTTCCCTTGCGGCTGGAATTGTCGAGGGTGAGGGTGACTTCAGCGAAGTTTCGCGAAGGCCGGCTTGAAGAGCCAGCGAAGATAATGTCTTCCAATTCACCGCCGCGCATTGATTTGGCGGAACTTTCCCCCATCAGCCAGCGGATGGATTCCACAATATTGGATTTGCCGCAACCATTTGGCCCAACAACGCCGGTCATGCCTTCGTCAATGCTGATATGTTCAGGTTCAGCAAAGGACTTAAATCCAGTCATTTTCAAATGGGTGAAAATCACGCTTTATTCCTGAACTTAAGCAACAAGTTTATTCAATTCAGCCAGAAAGGCATCATACCCACGGTCACCGCGAATAACCGTTTTATCATTGATGACAAAACTCGGCGTCGAGTTGATGTCAAATTTGGTGTAGCCTTCTTGGGCGATGGCAACAATCCCTTCCAGCAACGGACGGTTTTGCAAAATTTCAACAAAAGCATCATTGCCAATGCCAGCAATTCGAGCAATCTGCGCCAATTCAGAGACAGGTTCCGAGGCCGTCACCCATTTTTGCTGTTGTTTGAACAGCACATCAAGCATGCCATCATAGGCTTCGATAGGAACAGACCGCGCCAAAGCATGGGCATAAATCGCAGGCCCTTGAAGCGGAAAATCACGATATTCAAACAACACTTTACCCGTATCAATCCATTCGGCCTTGAGTTGGTTAAACGTGCCTTTGTGAAAATTGGCGCAATGCGAACAGGAAAGCGAGAAATATTCCGCCATTCGAATGGGGGCATCAGGGCTGCCAAGCGTGCGCGGGGCTAAAGCGGTTTCAAGATCAGTCGCGGCTAAGGCCGTGCCAATCGGGCTTGCCGCCAGCAATAAGCCTGCTCCGGCGCCAGCGATAAAGTCGCGGCGGTTGAATGAAAGGGCAGGATTAAAACAAGATAATGTGGTTTTTTTCGTCATGGGTCACATCATAGAGTGGTCGTTACGGGGTGTAAATCGAATAACAGCATCCGATTGTGGCAATTTTACCGTGATGGCATGGTTTAATTTAGGCGTCTTGATCCTCACCCGATAGAGACTTCCCAAGGTTATCAAGGGCTTTGCGTAATTCCGGGGAGGAGGAGGTGGTGATTTCTCGTCTTGTTTTTTGGATTTGAACCGCGCTTTCAGCGTCAGGTTTGATGGTGTTGGGCGCAGGCGGCAAAGGCATATCTGCTGGTCTTAGGGGGGTTAAGGTGGTTTGGCTGATGGTGATTCGGTCAATCGCGCGATAGCCAAAGACTTGATTGCAGTGCTTCACGATGGTTGTCTCTAGCATTTGCATTTCAGGGCCGCGCCCCGATTGCACGGCAACGGTCAGGGTGCCGTGGTCTTGCTGGCCTTGCGGAAAACGTATGGATGCCGGCTCGCTCCAAGAAGCGGCATCACCGGCGATGGTCTGCCATTCCGTGACGATGCGGTGGATGGTAATGCCGCGCGCCCTCAGCGACGGCCCCAAGAGATGCGCCGTCAATTGGTTAAGCCGCCGGGATTTGCCTTGGCGTTTCGGTACGGGACGCTTTGGCGATTTGGGCGTTGAGGATTTGTTTGTCGGCGGCATCTTGTCGAATCGCTTTGGTTGGCATTCGGTTTATGGTGCAGTATGGAACACCAAAACCAAACCTGACAACAGGGTATCATCATGTCCAAGGCAAAAATCCACCAACAGGCCAGCCTCGCGTTGTTGGATTGGTACGATCAGCATCATCGTGACTTGCCTTGGCGAGTGCCGCCGCAAGCGATTCAATCGGGGCAACGCCCGAACCCCTATCACGTTTGGTTGTCGGAAATTATGCTTCAGCAAACCACGGTGCCAACGGTGAAATCTTATTTTGCGACTTTCACCCAACGATGGAAAACAGTTGATGATTTGGCCGCGGCCTCACGAGATGACGTTATGGCGGCTTGGGCGGGGCTTGGCTATTATGCCCGCGCGCGGAACTTGCATCGCGCCGCGCAAATCATCAGCCAAGACCATGGCGGCATCTTTCCGAATACCGAAGCTGAATTGTTAAACTTGCCGGGGATTGGCGCTTACACGGCGGCGGCGATAGCGGCGATTGCCTTTGGGCGCCGGGCAGTGGTGGTTGATGGTAATATCGAACGGGTGACCGCGCGATGGGCAAATGTGACCAAACCCTTGCCAAAATCAAAACCTGATCTTTACCAAATAATGGCGGCCTTAACGCCTGACCATCGCGCCGGTGATTTCGCGCAAGCCATGATGGATCTGGGGGCGATGATCTGTACCCCCGCGCGGCGATCAGGTGAAGGCTTGTCCTTGCCTGCTTGCGCGGATTGTCCGTTGCAATCAACTTGCGCCACCAAAGGCGAAGCGGCGGCGGCATTGCCGCGCAAAGCCGCCAAAACCCCGCGACCAGACCGATATGGCACCGCTTTGATCATCACCGATCAAGGGGGTCATGTGGTGCTGTCGCGGCGTCCTGATCAAGGGATGCTGGGGGGGCTTGATGTGTTCCCAGGCAGCGGCTGGGCTGATGGTTCAAAAGAAATCACCACCTATCCGATAGAGGCCGAAAGCGCCGCTGGCCAAATGCTTGCCCGATATGATCAACAAGACGGGGGGCAAGCGGTGAGGCTCAATCAGCAGGCGGAGCATATTTTCAGCCATTTTCGGGTGGTGTTAACGGTGGAAAAAATCCAATTGGATGCGGTGACGCCGCCGTTGCCGCATGGCCTTAGATGGGAAGCGATTGATCGCTTGCCGCAATTGGCTCTGCCAACGGTGATGGTAAAAGTGGCGCGACTCGCAGGCTTCTTGCCCTAAATTTTGCCTTTACCAAAGACAGAATTAATGGCGGAAATGGCGCATACCGGTAAAGACCATGGCCAAACCCGCGTCATCGGCGGCGGCGATTACATCTTCATCTTTGACGGAACCTCCGGGTTGTATCACCGCGGTCGCTCCTGCGCTGGCCGCCGCCAATAAACCATCGGCAAAGGGGAAGAACGCATCGGATGCCACCACGGAACCGATCACAGGCGATTGGTCTAGGCCTTGATGTTCCGCTAAGTCTTCGGCTTTGCGGGCGGCGATGCGGCTTGAATCGAGCCGCGACATTTGCCCTGCGCCAATCCCGACGGTGGCGTTGTTCTTGGCGTAGACAATGGCGTTTGACTTAACGTGTTTGGCCACCGTCATGGCAAAGATCAAATCGCGCATTTCCGCATCGCTGGGTTGCCGTTTTGTCACGCATTGCAGATTCATTTGACGAGGATTCCCGGCGTCTCGGCTTTGCGCTAAAAACCCGCCAGCAACATTGCGAAACACCAGCCCTTTGGCTTCCGGGTCAGGCATACCATGGGTGAGCAAAAGCCGAAGATTTGGTTTCGCCGCCATGATTGCTTTGGCGTCGTCCTCCGCGTCAGGGGCGATCACCACTTCGGTGAAGATGGAGGTGATTTGCTCGGCCAGATCAGCGGTCAAAGTCCTGTTAAGCGCAATGATGCCGCCAAAAGCCGAAACAGGATCAGAGGCAAGAGCCGCCCGCCACGCTTTGGTTAAATCGCCATGGCTTGCGACGCCGCAAGGGTTGGCGTGTTTGATGATCGCAATGCTTGGCTCAGCAAATTCCGCCACCAATTCAAAAGCCGCGTCGGTGTCGTTAATATTATTGAAACTTAACGGCTTGCCTTGGATTTGTTCGGCATTGAGTACGCCGGGGCGCGTTTCTTGACTGGAAATTCGGTAGAGCGCGGCGTCCTGATGAGGGTTTTCACCATATCGCATCATTTGCACCCGTTGCCCGCCAAGGCTGAGCGCGGTGGGCAAATCATCATTGTCGCCGCTATCGCGCATCCAGCCGGCGATGGTGCTGTCGTAATGCGCGGTATGGGCAAAGGCTTTTGCTGCTAAACGCCGGCGGGTGGTTTCATTAATCCCGCCCTTGTTCATCTCGTCCAGCACAATGGCGTAATCATCCGCATCGGTGATAATAGTTACAAAATCATGGTTTTTGGCGGCGGCGCGGATCATCGCTGGCCCGCCAATATCAATATTTTCCACCAGATCATTTCGGCTGGCGTCAGGGCGGGCAAGCGTGGCGCCGAAGGGGTAGAGGTTGACCACCACAAGATCAATCCCCGTGATGCCTTCGCGGTTCATATCCGCCATATGGCTAGGATCATCACGCCGTGCCAAGATGCCGCCATGAATTTTTGGGTTCAATGTCTTGACGCGGCCATCCATCATTTCCGCCGCGCCCGTGACTTCTGCCACCGCTAGCACCTTGACCCCTTCTTCGGCCAATAATTTTGCGGTGCCGCCGGTGGAGATAATCTCAACCCCTTTGGCTTGCAGGTGCTGGGCGAACGCGGCAATCCCTGTTTTGTCGGAAACCGAAAGAAGCGCCCGTTTGATGGTGGTGGTGGTCATGGTCATGTCCAATAAGCGAATTGATCCTGTGGGATGTTTTGCCTGATCGTCTGGGTGATGGTCAAGAGGGCGTTGCGTATGAGGGCCGATAAGATGGTCTATTTTACCCGTGCCGATTGTTGCCGCCGCAAGCCCCATTTCACCGATTGGATATGGTCATGGCGAATGGCGTTAAGCGCCATGGTCAAGGTGATTTGACGGCATTTTTCCAGCCCATCACGCCCTAGAAAAACGCTGTCTTCCACCGCGATATCAGCGCCGATGGCCTTGAAATGCCACGCTGCTGCGGTCCCGGGCAAGCGAAGGATGACATCACCGCCAATAGATAGGCTGGCGTTTATTTTCGGGTGCAGATGAAAACGGATCACTGCTTCATGGGGGATCAATCCCGGTGCGCCGGTGTAGATGATATGATCTTCTCCCCTCAGATCATTGCCGCCAGTGGCAAGGAACACCCGCCGTTGATGGAGCAAGCCGTGGCTTTGCTCATAGCCGTTATGCTTAGCTTCTGCCAGCACCCCTCTAGATGCAGGGCCTGTTTCTGCTTCGACGTTGGTGGCGTGACGCCCTGTTTCATCAATCGCGTTTGTATCGGCGGCGTTTAAGCGATCCACCGATAAAGTGGAAAACGCCGCGGTTCCCGCCAAAGCTTCGGCCATATCAGGGGCGTCCTTGGCCATGGCTTTGGATTGACCGGCATTGATAAAAATCGGATTCCCGCCATTGGAAAATTCAATCGCCAAGGCGCCGGCGTCAGGCCGCCCGCCTTCCGCCATCACCCGCGCCATCACCCAAGGGGCAGGGCCGGTGTTCATCATCAGCACCGATCGGCCACTGGCCATGCGGATAAACCCGCCTTCTGGAGCGTGGCTGGTGACCCGCCCTTTCGGGCCTGCGCGATCAAGAATCGAGTCAAGGGCTTGAGCATCGACTTCTCTGCTGCCGAGCAAGCGGATCAGATTGCCATCGGCATGCCGCCACATCCGCGCCAACGCCCCCATCCGCAGGATGCTGTCATCAAGGGTGTCGATCTGCTCTTGTTGTTGCGGCGTCATGGTTTCGGTATGGCCAAGGATAGCGCCAAGGCCAATACGCGATTCGATCAGGCTTTTCAGCAATTCGATATGTTTATCCATCTGCCGGCTGGCGTGACAGCCATCGGTCAGGATCAAATCAAGATGGGTTTTGATCAGCGCATCGGTGATGGCGTCAATATCAAGGTTTTCCTTTTCGTCACCAGCATCCAGAAAGGCCTGCGCCAAGATCAAACTCGCCAAAGCATCGACGCGGTGATTGCCTTGCTTTAACCCTCGCCAATCCTTGGATAGGATGAGGCGCTGGGCGGCGATGGAGGTGACGATCATTTGCTGTTGTGAGGTGCTGGCTGATGCGCCGTACCATCCCCAAGTCAAGATCAAGACTTTGAGCCTTTGGCTAAGCAATAGCGGATGCCATATATTGGGCGTCCATTGTTGATGATGGTCAATCCATTCGGTGACAAAGCGCCGTGCTAATGTCCGCGCCTGACTGCCGCCATAATCGCGCATATGCCGCAACCATTCAAAATTTTGCCATGTCTGGGGCATAATCTCGACAGGGTGACTGCCAGCGGCCAAAGGCTGCCCAAGATGCGGCTGGCCTTTCCAAGGGTCACTCGGTTGCCAATGGCTTGGGATAGTCGCGGTGACCGAACGAAGGGGGGAGAATACAGAGCGCCTGAGGAGGCGTTGCATCATCGAAACCGACCCGTTCTCCTGCACCATTACCCCCGTTAAATTTTCTTAAATTTGGCGATGAAAAACCCGTCATTACCTTGAGGGATATTCGGCGTGCTGTCCAGTTGAAGTGCATCAGGCATGATGCGAATCCCGGCGTCATCACTAGGCGTCAGATGGAAACCAAGAGCATCGCTTTCGGTGATGACCACTGGCACAAGCGAAGGCGGAGGGTTTTTGACAATCGCTTCGCCTTCCTCTTTAAGGATGGAGCAGGTGGCATAGATCAGGACACCGCCGGGCTTCAGCCATGTCGCCGCTTGTTCCAACAGCCCGCGTTGCAACCGGTTGAGCATCGCCAAATCAGGCGCGTCACGATGGCTTAAAATATCAGGGCGGCGGCGGATGGTGCCAGTGGCCGAACACGGCGCATCGACCAGCACAGCATCCACCAAGGTTTCCGGCTGCCAAGTCATGCCATCAGCCACAACAATGTCAGGCGACAGGCCAAGCCGAGTCATGTTTTCGCTTAAAGTTTTCATGCGTGGGGCGGATTGATCAAGGGCGATCACCGTGGCGCCAGCGGCACAAAGTTGCGCGGTTTTGCCCCCCGGCGCCGCGCAGCAGTCGATCACCGTCAAGCCTTGGACATCCCCCAGCATCAGCGCTGGCAGGCTGGCGGCGGCATCTTGCACCCACCACGCCCCGTCATCATAGCCTTCAAGGGTTGGCACCATGCCGTCATTGAGGCGGATTGAGCCGTGAGGGGTGGCGGTGCCGTCCAATCGCTTTGCCCAGCCTTCCGCATCGTCTTTCGGGCGCAGGTCAAGCGGCGGCGGCATCAAAAGGCTGGTCATAATCCCGTCTGCCGCATCCCCCCAATCCCGGGTCAAGGCATCGCGCAACCATGACGGGGCGTTGAGCATCGCGTTTTGCGGCATGGTTTTGATCGCGTCACGGCGGCGATCAATATTACGCAAGACGCCATTGGCGAGGCCAGTGAGATGCCGAAACCCCATGTTCCGCATCAATTTAACCGCTTGATCCACCGCCGCGTGGCTGTCGCTTTCCGCCCAGATCAATTCGACCACCGCCATGATCAAAATCGCCTCGGCTTTGCGATCACGGCGGGGCAGTGGTTTTGTCATTTGTTCCGCGAGAATGGCGCGGGCTTCCCCATGATGGCGGAGCACCATGGTGATCAAACGGCGGCTGAAGCGGCGGTCACGCGGCTCAAGATTAGCCCAGCCTTCATGCTGGTTGAGCGCGTCTTGCAAGGTCACCCCTTTGCCAAGGATCAAGGCCATCAAGTCTTGGACGATCTGGCGCGATGTAACCGCGGGTTTACGTTTACGCCGGCGATCCGCATAATTGACGCGCGGGCGGGGCTTTGAAGACGATGATGATGGCGGTGTTGATGTCATGCTAGGGGCATAAGTGGTTTCGCGCCCGATGTCTAGTTTTTGTCATGCGATCATCCGCCAAACCTTTCGCCACACTCTTGTCAGGCGGGGCGGTCAAGGCCATATTAGCCCCATGACAAAAACAACCACCCAAACCGCAACCGATCCACAAGACCCGCCTTTGGTGCCAAAAGACATCCCTATTCCCCCACGGCCAAATGCCGGGGATGACGCTGACCAAGCGTCGGAACAAGGCGGTCAATCAGGCCCTGAACCCACCCGCTATGGCGATTGGGAAAAGGGCGGGCGTTGCACGGATTTTTAGACCCTGATGACGCGTTCCATGACCACCGCTTTGCTGGTTGATGCGGCCTTGGCCATGGCCAATCGATCGCTAGTGTCGATGGTGCTGGTGCGGCGTGGTGATCATGATCACGGCGCGGTCTTGGTGCGGCTTGACCATCCAGACGGCACGGCCAGCCTTGAAAGTCGTGTGCTGGATATTGATGGCGACTATAAATGGTCGGTGGTGATGGGCGACCCGCCAGTGGCGGCGGCGGAAGTCGAAGCAAGGCTTGAAAAAGAATTGTCCTTTGACCCCGATTGCTGGGTGCTGGCGGTGGA
>CAYNQW010000050.1:0-11072 GCA_964399415.1 uncultured Hyphomicrobiales bacterium | reverse complement strand
AACCAGCGACCCCTACGATGTCAACGTAGTGCTCTCCCGCTGAGCTACGCGCCCTTATCAATTGCGTAACGAGAACATAGCGAAAATTTGAACAAGCGCAAGTCTCGTGATGCGGTTTTTTTTGTGTTCTTGAATTTTGCCCCTAAAATGAGGGATAATCAAACCCATCATCTCAAAGATGCAAAGCGATCATTCGGTATTTCCGTATAAGGTTTCCAGATGTCTAGTGTTCAACACGGTCAGTATTGTCCCAATCTTTCGGCGTTATCTTGCCCGGCAGTGATCGTCAATCAATTGGACGCGGTTTATAAGATCATCCCCCCGGCATCCAAACGCCTATCGCCAGTGGTTGCGGCATCCCCCCATAGCGGGCGGCGATACACCAACGCTTTTATTCAGCAATCCACCCTGCCGCTAGAGCAATTGCGGCAAGTCGAAGACGCGGCCATGGATCGACTCCTTACCTTCCAGCCCTTGCCATCGCCGCTTCTTCTGGCTGAATTCCCTCGCAGTTTTGTTGATGTGAACCGTCGCCATGATGAAATTGACAGCGCGATGTTTGATGGCCCTGTTGATATCATCAATGCCAAAATGACCCGATATTTACGGTCTGGCCTAGGGATGATCCCGAAAAAAGCCGCTGAACAAAAGGATATTTATTCATCCCCTTTACCCGCCGATGAAGTTACCTATCGCCGGCAACATTATTACACCCCCTATCACAAAGCTTTAAATAGCCTGGTGGAGACCGCCGCTCGCGCAGGACACGCGCTGTTGCTCGATTGCCATTCCATGCCTTCCGGATTATTTGGCGTAGACAGCGACATCATTCTGGGCAGCAATCATGGCCTATCGGCTCGCCCATGGGTGGTGGATGCCGCCTTAGAATATTTCTCACGAGAAGGATTAAGTATTCGTCTTAACACCCCGTTTTCTGGGGGATTTATCACAAAGCATTACGGCAAACCTCAATCGGGAATCTCAACCCTTCAAATCGAAGTTTGTCGCTCTCTTTACTTGAATGAACAATCGCTGGAATTAAAATCTGATTGGTCCGCGTTGGCTTCAATCATGTGCCGATTTATCTTGCATATGGATGAGTTGATGATCCGGCGCGGTGATGACGACTAAAAACCAGCACGCGCTGAAAACCGATATGGAGAAACCGCTTTGATCATGCCTTGATCCAGCGGTGACGGCGCGCCGGTGATCAAACCAGCGACATGAACTCCCAACAAAGGGGCTAACGTCATCCCATGAGCCCCAAGCGCCATCAGCGCGAAAAGACCTCCGCCAAGATCACCAGCAACAGGCAAACGATCGGTGGTTGAACAACGAAAACTGCCGCGCCCTTGCCATGTGGTGAAATCGTCAGGGATTGTATTGCGGATGCGGTCAGGCAACAGCGCCCAATTAACGGCATGGGCTTCAGCGTCAATCACTGGCAAAGTTTGAAGATCAACATCACGCTCAAAACTAGCGCCAAGGGCAATTTGACCATCCGACGCTTTGACCATGTAACCGTTAAAACTCAGCGCATGGTTAAAGGCCACCGCTTCTTTTGGCAAATGGCTTACTCGGCCTGCGGTAATCTGCAAAGGCAAAGGTAAGGGCAAAAGCGGATCAACCCAATCGGCCGTTAGTTTTGCCGCCCCCGCCCCCGCCGCCAAGACAACGCAATGGGCGGTGATCTCCCCTTGATTGGTGATCAACCGCCAGCGTCCATCATCAAACCGTTTGATTCGCTCCACGGCAATACCAAATCGAAGATCGACATTGTCCAACATGGCTTTGGTAAGCCTGCGCGGATCCACCCCGCCACCTTGATGAAAGACCAGCGCCGGATAATCATGGGCAAAGCCTAGATCATCTTCTAAATCTTCACCTTGAACCTGCGATAAAAAGGATTGCGGCCATGCCCGCTTTTGCAGTTTGTTGTAGCGTTCGACTTGTCGATCATTGGCGGCAAAAACCACGGCCTTATCCGCCAAATCAGCACCATAAAATCGGCTAAGCCAGCGCGCGTGACCATAGGCCGCGATAGACAGCCGCTCGCCATCACCGCCAAGAGCCGTCAAACGCGGTGCTTGCAAGGCGGCTATATTCCCCGACGCACCATCCGCCGGTTCTTCACCAGCCCCCAGCACCAATAAACGCTGCCCCTTCAGCAATTGCGGTTTTAAGGCGGCCGCCACGGAAGCCCCAGCGATGCCAGCACCGATAATCACAATATCACTTGATGCACCGAGGCAAGATTGAACGATGTGAGCAGGCTTGCCCTTATACCGCCCTTTGATGCGATGACGCTTATTGCCGTATCCTGAAAGGCGCTCAACATGAAACCCAGCATCGCTAAGCCCTGTTCGCACTGAACCAGCCGCGGTAAAACTACCAAAACTTGCATCAGGGGCAGAACGGCTGGCCATGACGGAAAAAAATTCAGGTTGCCACATATCGGGATTATTTGAAGGCGCGAAACCATCCAAGAACCACGCATCCGCCTGAAATTGGCTTTCGCGGATTAAAGTCAAACTATCCCCATAGAGAAAATCAATGGTGACTTTCCCGCCAAAGAGATAGCGGCTATGACGACCAGGCCAACGCGGCGGCAACACAAGCAGCAATTCATCCAAAAGAGGCTTGATTTCAGGAAAGGATGATAAAACGTCTCGGATTATTTCCGCCGGTAGCGGCGCAATTTCAGTGGTGATGTAATGAAGGACAGGCGCCGCCTCACCTAAACGCGTCCAATGGCGCAATAGAGTCAGGAAATTCAATCCTGTGCCAAAGCCTGTTTCAGCAATCACCATTCGCGTCGCCGTGGCCATGCGGTGCGGTAAGTCATTGGCTTCGATGAAAACCAATTCCGTTTCCGCAAGGCCGTTTTCCGCTGAAAAATAAAGATCATCAAATCGCCCGCTTAATAAGCATGGCCGTCCATTGCGGGTTTCAATGGTGACATTTGGATCAAGAAGCGACGTCATGACCCTTGCATAGCAGAACAGCACATTGCCGTCATGTCTTGATCCGCCCCCGCAAGGTAAGGGGCAATTGTGCCAGCATGAACAACCCGCTTGCCGGGGCAAAGATAAAGGTTTTGACCCAAACCCATCCGGCATCGTCTAAATTCCGCCAAGCAACTTCATTGGCTACCGCCATCACCGCAAAGAATATCCCCCAGCGGAAACTCAAACTCATCCAAGTGGGTTCATCGAGATCAAATTGTCCCTCAAAAAACCGCTTCATCATGGCGGTTTTCATCATGATGCCTCCCAGCAGCACCACGGCAAATCCGCCATTAAAGACAGTGGGTTGAATTTTGATGAATATGGACGCCTCTAACATGATAGCGAGTGCCGTAAATATCACGGCAAGGATCACCGAATAAAAAGGGAATAATGCCACGCGCTTTTGTTGCCACCACGCAAACCCCATCAACCCCATGCCTAAGATTGAAGATATCATCGCGGCCATGAAGATACCGCCCCAGTGAAACCCAAGGAAGAACCCTGCCAGTGGTAAAATCTCAATGAAAAACGCAAGAAGACGCATACAGCCCTACCAACGATCAAGATCAACCGGCATCACCGATTGCGCCGCACCACCTCGCAAAAAGACCAACGTGACTGACCCCACATCTACGCCAAATTTGCTGATATAGGCGCGATTAATCGCGACTTGATCATGCTGCTGGTAAATCCAATCGTCAAAGTGAACGCGAAAGGCCCCGTCATCTGTCACCAGATCAATATCATAAGACCAATTCAGGGCGTTGCCCGCAATCATGCCATGCGCTGTTCCGGCGATATCTGGCGCTTTCCCAGCATATTGCACCATGCCATCGGCGTTTTTGCCTTGATTGGTGATGGTCCATACACGTTTGGCTTGCTCACCATCGTCATAAAGAAACGACTCGTCAAGGGTGAGCCGATTGCCTTCAACCTCGCCAATGATATGGACACGGAATTGCCGCTTAACATCACCGAAGCGATCTTCAAAAATACCGAAAGCCACCGTTTCGCCCTCGAAAAACTCCTCTAAGGCTAGAGCAGGCGTTTGTTTGGCGTGTTGCTCCACTGGTTGCGGTGACCGCAATTCCATGGACAGCATAACCACACCAATCACCGCCGCCACAACGGTGAGAGACTTAAGCCAAAACAGGATAAAACGTGTCATCAAGCAAGATCCATCGCAATCAGGTTTACCGCCATGACCTAGGGCGTAACCGATCCGAGAAAAGCCCTTAGAACGTTATGCCCCAGCAAAATGTTGGTCAAAATGAGTCACTATTTTATCTTTGACCATAGTTTTAATTTTATCGCTAAAAACACTGTAATGATTAGTTTTTAAGTGATCATCAAAGGCGTTTCTATCGTGATACACTTCATACAAACTCACCATGTCAGGTTGATCGCTGTGGCAAAGCACATCAAACTGCAAACACCCGTCTTCTTTAGCCATAGAGTTTTGCGCTTGGGTTTTCATGATCGGCATGAATTGATCCGCCATCCCATCATGCAGGGTAAAGGTCACCATAATCGCATACATTGTAAAGCCTCTTTAATTTTCGCAATTGGAACATACGGTTTCTGTGATGGCTTTTGTTCCCATATCGCCACCAAATTCCATGGGCCGCAAGGCGTTATCGGCAAAACCACGATCAATCGCGGTTTCAATGATGATCGCTGCATCCGCAAAGCCTGATTGATCTGTTTTTTCTGCCAAATAATCCAACATCAAAGCCGCGCTTAAAATCGTCGCCAAAGGATTGGCTTTATCTTGCCCCATAATATCAGGGGCGCTGCCATGGGCCGGTTGAAATAACCCCGTGGTCTCGCCAATCTCACCGCAAGACGCCATGCCCATGCCGCCGACCAGACCCGCGGCCAAATCCGATAAAATATCGCCGAACATATTCTCCGTGACCAAAACATCAAAATTCCAAGGCTGGCGGATTAATTCCAACGCCATAGCATCGACATATTGATAGCTTGTTTCGACAGAAGGAAATTCATTTTTCACTTCATCAAAAATCTTACGAAAGAACGCCATCGCATTAAATACATTGGCTTTATCGACACAAGTAACTTTACCTTGAAAACCCCGTTGACGTCGTTTTTCGGCCAGTCGAAAGGCAAAGCGATGCAGTTTTTCGGTGGTGGATCGGGTGATGCGCATGGTTTCTTCGACGGCGTTATCCCCGTCTATCTTGCTACGACCATGCACCGCGGCGGTGTAAAACAACCCTTCTGTGCTCTCGCGGATCAAGACTAAATTGATCCCCACCGCTTCCGGGGCCGAAAGTTTTTGAGGGGCGTTGGGATAGGCTTTGACGGGACGCACCCCAGCATAGAGGCCAAAACGATCACGCAACCGCAAATGAGGTGAGATTTCCGTGCCGTCATGGTGCCGGATGGACGGCAGACCAATCGCGCCTAGAAAAATAGCATCGGCTTGCCCCGCCCGTTCTTCACCACCCGGTTCAATATCAATGCCTTCAGTGGCAAAATAACCAGCCCCGGCATGAATATCATCAAGTTTTGGCATCGAGACACCGACACGGCGCAAGGCAACTTCCATCACTCGCAGAGCCGAATTTATCACATCACCGCCAATACCATCCCCGCGAATAACGGCAATGCTAGGGTTTAGGCGCATGATTTCCCTCGGGCAGGAAAGCGGGAAGGTGAAAGTGACAATTGCAATCTTTGATCTTCGGCCTGTTCCAAGATCAAATTAGCAGCAAAGCGCGACAAAGCCGGAGAGGTTTGAATACCGTAGCCGCCCTGCCCCGCCAACCAGAAAAACCCATGATGGTCAGGATCAAAGCCAACAACAGGGTCATGATCAGGCGCAAAACTACGAAGACCAGCCCAAGACCGTTCAATCCGTGTCACTTCTAGCGTTGTTTTTTGGCTAAACCGATCAATGCCTTCGGCCAAAACCATATCATCGGGGTAAGCATCATGGGCTTCGACAGGGTCTTGGTCTGCTGGGGAAATCATCAACCGCCCCGCATCAGGCTTGGCGTACCAATTTTCCGCCGCTGGCACAAACATTGGCCAAGCCTCGCTGCCATGTGGCCCTGGGATCATCACCGCCGACCGCCGCTTAGGTGTAATCTGACAAGGCGCAACCCCCGCCATGATCGCGATTTGATCCGCCCAAGCCCCTGCCGCGTTCACCACTATCGGTGCTTCATAAACTTCATCTTTTGTTTTTAACAGCCATGCGCCATTCGACAAGGTCGTGATGGCCTGAACCTGTCGGTTTTTATGCAATTGCGCCCCTGATGCCTTCGCCCGCCGCTGAAAACAAGTGAACAATTGATGGACATCGACTTCGCTGGCATGGGATTCATAAGCCGCGCGTTGAACCTGATCTTCATTCAGGATTGGCACCAGTGATGTCGCTTCCTTGGCGTTTAGAATATCAAGCCCATGACTGCCGGTGATGTAAGTTTCAAACGCCTCACTGTCATCGCCAAAATCAATGGTCATCTGCCCCCTTGGGCTGAGCAATGGGGTGTCTGAAAACCCTTCATGATTGCGGAAAAAGTCCTCCGAGAGACGGTTTAATTGCCGGATCACCGGCGGCCCGTAATTGATGATGAACATCGCCGCTGAACGCCCCGTGGAATGATAAGCAAACTGATCCTCTGCTTCCAGCAAAACCACTTGACGATCCGCCGCAAGACGAGCCGCCAAACTCATCCCCGCAATCCCGCCACCAATAATGATGACATCAGCCGTCGTGGTCATTCGCCCCGTCCCTTTTGTTCAAAAAGCGGAAGCATTGCCGAGAAATCTTTACCTTTGCCGCCTTCTTCATCGACAAACCGGCGGTAAAGATCAAGCGCCGATGCCCCTAATGGTGTCGCCGCGTCCACCTGTTCGGCGGCTTCTTGCGATAACGCCAGGTCTTTGACCATCAATTCAGCGGCAAAACCCGGCTGATAGCCGTTATCAGCAGGTGAGTTTGGTCCAATCCCAGGCGCCGGGCAATAGGTGTTAATCGACCAACTCGCCCCCGATGAGGTGGACACAACGTCAAACATCTTCTGCCGATCAAGACCCAATTTATCGGCAAGGGCAAAAGCCTCACAAGTCGCAATCATCGTCACGCCAAGGATCATATTGTTACAGATTTTTGCCGATTGGCCTGCACCCGCATCGCCGCAATGGACGGCTTTTTGCCCCATGATCTCAAAGAGTGGTGCCGCAAGACCAAACCCTGCCTCACTGCCGCCAGCCATGAAGGTCAGTGTTCCTGCCGCCGCGCCGGCGATCCCGCCAGAAACCGGAGCATCAACCGCCAAGACGCCAAACGACTCGGCGTCTTTCGCGACAGCGACTGCGCTCGCCACGTCAACCGTGGAACAATCAACGAACCCAGCACCAGCCTGCATTTGCGGTAGGATTTCAGCCGCCACTTGACGAAGAATAGCGCCATTCGGCAGCATCGTGATGACAACGTCTTGACCTTGCGCCGCCGCCGCCGCTGATGCCGCCATGGTCAAGCCGTCAACCGCTTTGACCACCACATCGAAGCCGGTCACATCATGCCCCGCCGCCACCAGATTAGTTGCCATTGGCGCGCCCATATTGCCCAGACCAATGAATCCTATTTTCATCAGATGCTCCTTTAATCAATACTGCAGAGAGCCTAGCCCGTCTCACCCGCCGCATCAACCGCATAGCGCATCAAGCCGCTGAAAACTTCTGTTTGCTTATTGAAAACAAGATACCATGGAACGAGCAATGCCCATCATCATCAGCCGATATTGGTCAGCACCAGCGACAAAATCATGACCAATCGGATCAAGGGAGACGTGACGCAATCGTGATTGAGGATCAATGAGATTAAGCAATTTTGCATCAAATTGCGGTTCATGAAACAAACAAGCAATCTCATCACCAGCCACCAATTGCCGAAGCATCCGCACCCGTCGAATATCGGCTTGGGCATCGTGATGATCCAAAATACTGGCGCGCGCTTTGATCCCGTAAGCATCTTCAAAATAAGAATATGCGTCATGATAAACAATGACTTGACGATCTTGATAGGGCGACAGCAAGGCATGAATATCCGCATCAAGGGTTATTAAATCTTGCTTTGCCGCGATTGCATTCTGCTGAAACGCATCGGCTTTTCCAGGATAAACCGCCGCCAGCCGCGTTTGAATCAAATCAATCATCGCCGCGGCGTTAGCGGGATCAAGCCATAAATGCAAATCTAATTTTCCGTAAAGATGATCATGACCGTGGTCGTCGTGGGAATGGCCGTGATCATCGTTATGCTTGTGATCATCGTCATGCTTGTGGTCATCATCATACTTGTGGTCATCATCATGCTTGTGATCATCATCATGCACATGATCTTCATGACCAAAGGCTCCATTAAATCGGCGCTCTTTCAGGCGAATGCCCTCAGCCTTGGTCATGATCACCAACCGTTTATTTCGATCTTTTGACTCCATAGCCTTGGCGTATAGCGGCTCAAACCCCGGGTCGATGATAAAGACCAAATCTGCTTTTGACAGATGCTTTCGATCCGATGGGCGAAGCACAATGTTATGAGGGCTTACCCGTCCTTCCATCATCAACACCGCCTGCCCTTGTTCACCCAACACCATTTGCACAAGGCTGTGCAACGGACGGATTGAAGCTGCCACATAAATCTCTTTCGCTCGCGTTTCCATGGCGCCAACGGTGAGCATAATCATTGCAACCACGGCAGAAATATGGGTTTTGATAAAGATTGATTTGAGTTGAACCATTGTTGAAGTCTTTACATTAGGATTGACAGATAAGATGATGTTATAATATAACATTACAATTGTCTATCGAGAAATTCGGTAATCTAAACAGGATGGAATATGTCCACTTGCCAAGATCATCATCACTGCCAACATCAAGCGCTGACCATGGCGGAAGAAATTTGCGCTGAACGTGGCTTGCGATTGACGCCGCAACGCCGGCAAGTTTTGACCCTCATTTGGCAAAGTCATCGCCCAATGAAAGCCTATGATTTGCTTGAGCAAATGCAACAAGATGATCCCTCCGCCAAGCCGCCCACCGTGTATCGCGCCTTAGATTTCTTGATGGAACAAGGGCTGATTCACCGCTTAGACAGCCTCAATGCTTTCACCGGTTGTGGCCACCCTGATGGCCATCACCGCGATTGTTATTTCATGATCTGCCAAGATTGCGGCACCGCCAGTGAATATTGCGCGCCAGCACTATCCCAGGCCATACATCAAGCCGCCCAAGACAATGATTTCAGCCCCCAACAAACCGTTCTTGAAATCGCCGGGACTTGCGGCGATTGCCGTGCCGATTGACCGGCAGGATGACTTGAACATGATTGTTTCCGCAGAACATCTCTCGCAACGCTATCAAGGCCGCTTGGTTCTGGATAATGTGTCGCTGACCTTAAATGAGGGCGACTTCATCACCATCATCGGGCCAAATGGGGCGGGCAAATCCACCTTGCTCAAAAGCCTGATGGGATTGATCACCCCGGATAGCGGCACCGTGTCACGAAACCCCGAAGCACGGATCGGCTATATCCCCCAACGGATGCAAATCAACCCTAGCCTGCCCATGACGGTTGAGCGTTTTATCACCCTCAACAAAACCACGCCTTTCAGCGATCAAGATGGATTGGCCATTGCCCCCCTGCTCGATAAACCGATCCACAGCCTGTCTGGCGGCGAATGGCAACGGGTCTTGCTCGCCCGCGCCCTGCAAGACAGTCCAGATGCGATTATCCTCGATGAACCGGCGCAAAACCTCGATCTTTCCGGGCAAGTGCAATTTTACAAAACTCTTGATCACCTTCATCAAGAACGAGGCTTAGCGATTTTGATGGTGAGTCATGATTTGCATATGGTCATGGCTTCCACCCGGCAAGTGGTTTGCCTTTATCACCATATTTGTTGTTCGGGCGTCCCGCAAACCGTGGCGCGTGACCCGGAATTCGCTCATTTGTTTGGTCAAGACATGGCGGCAATGATGGCGGTTTACCACCATGATCACGATCATCACCACCACCATGATCATCATGACCATGACCATCCCGCAACCTCTTAGCGAAAGCAGCAGGCCATGATCCTTGATGATTTCATTCTTTACGCATTGCTTGCTGGGTTAGCCTTGGCGGTGATTTGTGGGATGATGGGCTGTTTTGTTGTCTGGCGGCGCATGGCTTATTTTGGCGAAAGCCTTGCCCATAGCGCTCTTTTGGGGATTGCCATTGGCCTTGTGTCTGGCATCACCATGTCGCTGACCATCACGCTGGTGTGTTTGAGTTTTGCGCTTTTGCTGTTTTGGCTTCAGCATCGCGGGGTTTTGGCCACCGACACGTTGCTGGGGATTTTGTCCCACGGCGCGCTTTCTGCAGGCATTATGCTGATGAGCATTATGCAAATCCCTGTTGATCTTCATGGTCTTATGTTTGGCGATATTCTGACCGTCACCTTTAAGGATGTGATGATGATTGCCATTGGCGGCGTTCTTATTCTTGCCGCGCTGATGCGTTATTGGTCGCCTTTGGTGCTGATGACCGTCAGCGAAGACCTTGCCAAGGCTGAAGGCGCGTCGACTCGATTTTTGCAAATCTTGATTTTGTTGTTGATGACCATCACGGTGGCGCTATCGGTTCGGATGGTTGGGGTTTTATTGATCACCTCAATGCTGATCATCCCCGCCGCCACCGCACGACCGTTGACGCGCAGCCCTGAAGCCATGGCGATTGGCGCTGTGCTGATCGGGATGTTGGCGGTGATTGGCGGCACGGTCTTGTCGCTCACCATCAACACCCCCACAGGCCCCAGCATGGTGATGGTATTGGCCGTGATGTTTGCGTTGGTGATGATGTTCACCGCGCAACGGCAAGATTAATTTTTTAACAGTTTATCTGTATAGGGATTTTCCTATAAAAATAGGATATTTCCTATTATCTCATGAATGACGAAAAGAACCCACAAAAAAGGGCGGGAAAACCTGCCCTTTTGAAGATTAGAGAGAGAGAGAGACAATTGGGAGGATTACACAATATCCAAATCAGCT
>CAYNQW010000049.1:0-11290 GCA_964399415.1 uncultured Hyphomicrobiales bacterium | reverse complement strand
ACACCACATCTTGTTGTCATAAAAATGAAAAAACTGGCGGATGATATCGCCGGTTCTTTATCTAAAACATGAAGATTAGTGAGGGCTTAAAACGGGATGTCATCATCGACAGAACCGCTCATGGGAGGAGCCGATGGTGTGGAAGAAGAGGATGGCATAGACGACATCCCATCGCCGCCCGATGAACCGAGTTGATCGTTGCGGCCACCCAATAAGGTTAGCTCACCGCGATACCGCGCCAACACAACTTCGGTGGTGTAACGATCCTGACCTTGCTGGTCTTGCCATTTGCGGGTTTGGATTTGACCTTCAAGGTAGACCGATGAGCCTTTGCGTAAATATTGTTCCGCGATACGCCCAAGATTTTCATTGAAAATCACCACCCGATGCCATTCGGTGCGGTCCCGTTGTTCGCCGGTGTTGCGATCTTTCCACCGTTCTGATGTGGCGAGGGAAAATTTAACAATCTTATTCCCATCGTTGAGGCTAACGACTTCAGGGTCTTGACCTAAATTGCCCACAAGTATGACTTTATTGACGCTTCCGGCCATGATCCGGTCTCCTTATCTCTGATTATCCCATAGCATAATCATCCAATCCTGATCCGGCAATTGACTTATGACGAAAAAAGCCAAAATTTATGTGCATCTCCATCATGTTTTTGATGGGATTCATTCCCTATTCTGATCTATAGTGCCGCCATGTCTTCATCCCCATCTAAATCTAGGATTGATACTCCTGCTCAGGCAAGTCGTGCCATCCAAGTGCGCGGCGCTCGTGAACATAACCTTGGCAATATCAATGTTGATATTCCTCGGGATTCTTTTGTTGTGCTGACTGGTTTGTCGGGTTCGGGTAAATCCAGCCTGGCTTTTGATACCATTTACGCCGAAGGGCAACGCCGATACGTGGAATCGTTATCAGCATACGCTCGGCAATTCTTGGAGATGATGCAAAAGCCTGATGTGGATTTGATCGAAGGCTTGTCGCCCGCCATTTCTATTGAGCAAAAGACAACCTCGCGCAACCCTCGGTCAACGGTTGGAACAGTGACCGAAATATATGACTATATGCGCCTCTTATGGGCGCGGGTGGGTATCCCCTATTCCCCGGCAACAGGATTGCCGATCCGAAGCCAAACCGTCAGCCAAATGGTCGACAGCATGATGGCCTTAGACGATGGCACTCGCCTTTATCTTTTGGCGCCGATTATTCGTGGCCGTAAAGGGGAATACCGCAAAGAATTAATGACCTTGCAAGCGCGCGGCTTTCAGCGCGTGAAAATTGACGGCACGCTCTATGACATGGATGACCTGCCTAGCCTCGATAAGAAAAAGAAACATGACATCGAGGTTGTGGTGGATCGCATCATCATTCGTCACGAAGACGATGAATTGATCACGCGATTGGCTGATTCCACGGAAACCGCCCTTAAACTCACCGATGGTTTAGCTATTGCCGAAGAAGCCGATGGCGGCAAGCAACACATTTATTCGGCGCGGTTCGCTTGCCCAGAATCAGGGTTTACGATTGATGAAATTGAACCGCGTTTGTTTTCATTTAACAATCCCTTTGGGGCTTGTCCGTCCTGTGATGGCCTTGGCAAATCCAGCCATTTTGATCGTCAATTGGTGGTGCCTAATACGGCGAAAACTTTGCGTGATGGCGCGATTGCGCCTTGGGCGTCTAGCACCGCAAAATATTATATTCAAACCTTGGAATCCCTTGGTCGTCACTACGGGTTTAATTTGAACACCACTTTTGAAGACCTCAAACCAGAGCATCAAGACGTCCTTTTGTTTGGCTCTCAAGGTGAAACGATCGTCATGGAATATGATGATGGGTTGCGCTCTTACCGCACCAAAAAACCGTTTGAAGGCGTGATCCCCAATCTGGAACGCCGGATGCGCGAAACAGATTCGTCGTGGATCAGAGAAGAATTAGGCAAGTTTCAAGCCGATCATCCGTGTGATGCTTGTGGTGGAAAACGCCTTAAGCCCGAAGCTTTGGCGGTTAAAATCGCCGGGCATGATATTGCCGATATTTCCACCTTGTCGATTGGCGAGGCCGAAGATTGGTTCGCGCAAGTGGGCGAGTCTTTGACCGAACAAGAAAACACCATCGCCAGTCGAATTTTGAAAGAAATTAACGAACGTTTGATGTTTTTATCCAATGTTGGGCTGAATTACCTATCGCTAGGGCGATCATCAGGCACATTATCGGGCGGCGAAAGCCAACGGATACGCTTGGCGTCGCAAATTGGGTCTGGTTTGACTGGGGTTCTGTATGTTTTGGACGAACCTTCGATTGGTTTGCATCAGCGCGACAATGATCGCCTGCTCAAAACTCTAAAACGCTTAAGAGACCTTGGGAATACTGTTTTGGTGGTGGAACATGATGAAGAAGCCATCCTTGAGGCTGATCATGTGATTGATATGGGCCCTGGTGCAGGGGTTCATGGCGGTAAAGTTGTTGCAGAAGGTCTGCCATCGGATGTCATTGCCAATCCCAATTCTTTGACCGGGCAATATTTATCGGGCGCGCGTGAAATTGCGATCCCTGCTCAGCGTCGCAAAGCCAAAAAAGACCGAAAAATCACGTTAACCGGGGCAAGCGGCAATAATTTACAGAATGTTCAAGCGGAATTTCCCCTTGGCGTTCTCACTTGTGTAACCGGGGTGTCTGGAAGCGGTAAATCCACCTTAGTGCTTGAAACACTCTGGAAAACCATGGCGCGGCGATTGAACAATGCCCGCGAAGTCCCTGCCCCATTGGAACGCATCGAAGGGCTGCATTTTGTCGATAAGGTGGTGGATATCGACCAATCCCCCATTGGGCGCACGCCGCGCTCTAATCCAGCGACTTATACAGGTGCCTTTACCCCTATTCGGGAATGGTTCGCTGGCCTTCCCGAAGCTAAAACTCGTGGTTATGCACCTGGACGGTTTAGTTTCAACGTTAAAGGCGGCCGGTGTGAGGCTTGCCAAGGCGATGGCCTGATCAAAATTGAAATGCATTTTCTGCCCGATGTTTATGTCACTTGCGATACCTGCAAAGGCAAGCGATACAATCGCGAAACGCTAGAAATTATGTGGCGTGACAAATCGATAGCCGATGTTCTTGATATGACTGTTGAAGATGGGTTGGAGTATTTTAAGGCTGTGCCTGCGGTGCGCGATAAACTCGAAACGATGCATCGGGTTGGACTCGGCTATGTAAAAATTGGCCAACAAGCCACAACCCTATCAGGTGGTGAGGCGCAACGGATTAAATTGTCCAAAGAGCTTTCACGTCGGGCAACAGGACGAACCGTCTATATTCTTGATGAACCGACAACAGGATTGCATTTTGAAGATATCCGCAAATTGCTCGAAGTGTTGCAAGAATTGGTGGAAAGCGGCAATACGGTGATTGTGATTGAACACAATTTGGACGTGGTCAAAACTGCCGATTGGATCATTGATATTGGCCCTGAAGGGGGTGATGGTGGCGGTCAAATAATCGCGGTTGGAACGCCGGAGGATATTTGCGCGGCCAAAAATTCCATCACCGGTGAATACCTCAAAACCTTGATGTCACGCCAACGCGAACGACTGCAAAATATTAAAGCATCCGCGGAGTAACAATCGTGACCGATGAACTCACCCCTATTCATGTGATTGGCGGCGGCATGGCCGGTTGTGAAGCGGCTTGGCAAGCGGCCTCTCAAGGTGTGCCTGTTATTCTGCATGAAATGCGCCCCCATCGAAAAACCGATGCCCATCAAACCGAAGGCTTAGCGGAATTGGTCTGCTCTAATTCGTTTCGCTCGGATGACGCAACGGGCAATGCCGTTGGCGTTCTCCATGAAGAAATGCGGCGGCTGAATTCCATTATTCTTTCAACCGGCGATGAAACCGCCGTTCCCGCTGGTGGTGCCTTGGCGGTGGATCGAGATTTGTTCTCTCAGGCTGTGGAAAGCAAACTCATCGCTCACCCCCTCATCACCATCAAGCGTGAGGAAATCCAAGGTCTTCCGCCGGAAGATTGGGATAACGTGATCATTGCAACAGGTCCACTCACCTCGCCTAAACTCAGCGCGGCGATCAAAACCGTGACCGATGAAGATGATCTGGCTTTTTTTGATGCCATTGCTCCGATTGTGCATAAAGACAGCATCAATATGGACAAAGCGTGGTTTCAATCGCGCTATGACAAAGGCGATGGTAAAGATTATATCAACTGCCCCCTTGATGAAGATCAATACAATGCTTTCATTGCCGCGATGTTGGCCGCTGAAAAGATGGAATTCAAAGAATGGGAAGCCAACACGCCATATTTTGATGGTTGTATGCCTATTGAAGTCATGGCTGAGCGAGGTCTTGACACCCCTCGTTTTGGCCCCATGAAACCTGTTGGCTTGACCGATCCGAAGACAGGCAAACGCCCCCATGCGGTGGTGCAATTGCGCCAAGATAATGCTCTTGGCACGCTTTATAATATTGTTGGGTTTCAAACCAAGATGCGCTATGGCGCGCAAACCGAAGTCTTCCGGATGATCCCTGGCCTTGAAGAGGCGTCATTTGCGCGACTTGGTGGTATGCATCGCAACACCTTTATCCGTTCTCCAAAATTGCTGGACCATGAATTGCGCCTGAAGGCATTGCCTCGGTTGCGATTTGCCGGGCAAATGACCGGCGTTGAAGGCTATGTTGAATCCGCGGCGATTGGTCTTTTGGCTGGTCGCATGGCGGCGGCTCAACGCAAAGGGGAAGCCTTTATTCAGCCTCCTATTGAAACCGCTCATGGTGCTTTGCTTGCCCATATTACTGGCGGGGCTAATATCGAAACCTTCCAACCGATGAATGTTAATTTTGGATTGTTTCCAGAACTGCCCTTGACAGAACCTGACCCAAAAACGGGACGTAAGCCTCGACGCCCTAAAGGCCGTGATCGGAAAGCGATTTATGCCGAACGCGCGTTAGAGGCCATGGATCGCTATATTAACGCGCATTCTTAAAGCAACCCTAAACCTTGAAAGATGCAACAACCATGGAAAGGGCTAGCATTGGGTGTTCTTCCGGGTAATGCAATCGAGAAGGTTTATCGCAAAGCCAATCAATCAACCGTAAGGCTTTGGGCATTGCCCCCTTCCCGTCTTTCTTGCCATCATTCTTGCTTTGATTGAGCCCAGAATGGCCGCCAAGACTTAATTTGAGGCGGTGCAAGATATGCCCCACGTCACCAGCATCACAATCAAAAGCTTCAGCAAAAAACTGACCAAAGGCCATTTGCACCGACTCTTCGGCAGATTGTTGCAGGGTCAGGTCAATGATCTGCGTCAAGACATCAGCATAATATTGTGGGGAAATCTTCTGATGATCGAGCATACGCGTTGCAAGTGGAACGCCTTCAGGTTTATTTTCCGCAACCGCATCACGCCACCACGTGATCCGCGCCGCCGCGATCAGATTTTCCGATGATGATCGCGCTCGATTGATCTCAATCCATAACAACATCAGATCAGCGTATATGGCGCGTTCATCTGGTGACGCAAACCCAAGAACAAGCCCTAGCGCTGGAAATTCTTGACGCAATATCGTCACCGGATCTGACAACCAAGACTCCTTGCGGTTATGATGCTTTGCTGGCAATCGCGGCGAAGGCAACTTTACGGCCTTCACTCAGCAACAAATTCCATGTACGGCAAGCCGCTGGCGTGGTTTGAATTTCAACGGCAATGCCTTGGGGCGATAATTCCGCCCGCAATGAAGCAAAGGGATGGTTCATGTCATCACCTATGCCAAGAACAATCAGATTTGGACGATCTGCCGATTGATAAATCCGGCGAAGACTATCGGCGGTTATGTTTTCCGCGTCATCAATAGACCAAGCATCAACGCCATATCCTGATCCTTCTTCGCCCGTGATCATCACCGACCCTTTATTGAACACCCCGCCAATGGTAAAACCCCCACCGCTATAGTCGCTGATAATTGGCGATTGGATATTGGTGTCCTTGGTCAATGATGAAGGCATCAGCGTTCGTATTCCGGCACTGGCGTTTCATCATCTTCTTTCGGGCGCAAATCAAACCAAACCAATGTGCCAACCGCAACGAAGATCGAAGAATAAGTGCCAATCACCACGCCCCAGATCATGGCCAGCGCAAAATCTGCTAATACCGCTCCACCAAAGAGGTAAATTGACCCCAGCGCAAGCAAAGTCGTGATCGACGTCATGAATGTACGGCGTAAGGTTTCGTTGAGAGATTTGTTCAAAATAATTGGAATCTCATCGGATTTATAACGATTGAGATTGTCTCGAACCCGGTCAAACACCACCACGGTATCGTTAATCGAATAACCCGAGATGGTCAGCAATGCCGCCACGGTCGCCAAATTAAATTCATGGGCGATAATGGAAAACAAGCCGACGGTAGAAATCACATCATGGGCAAGCGCAACAATCGCGCTGATGGCAAATGGCCATTCAAAACGAAACCAGATGTAAATCATGATTGCGCCAAGCGCGGCAATGATAGCCCAAGTGGCTTGTTGGCGTAATTCACTGCCCACCACCGCGCCAACATATTCGGTACGGCGGATGGTGTAGGTTTCCCCCAACGTGTCTTTGACGAGATTAACCGCGGCTTTATCCGCTTCAGACAGGGCTTCGCTATCTTCTAAGTTTTGGGATTGCACACGGATCAACACATCGGTATCAACCCCAAATTCTTGTAAGGAAATATCCCCAAGGCCAAGGCCACCGAGATCACCACGCAATTGTTCAATATTGGCAGGCCCTGAATTTGAGCGCACTTCAATGATAAACCCACCACGGAAATCAATGCCGGTGTTGAGGCCAATGGTGAACCAAGAGACTAGCGACCCTAAAACCAACAGCATTGAAGCGATCAACGTGATCTTACGAAACTTCAAAAAGGGAATATTGGTATTATGCGGAATAATTTTAAGCATGGGTATCCCCTATAACGGAAGCGTCTTTGGGCGGCTTTGATTCAACCAGAGCACAACCAATAATCTCGTCACCAACACCGCCGTGAACATGGACGTTAAAACTCCCAGCGCAAGCGTTACTGAAAAGCCTTTGATGGGACCTGAACCAAGGAAATAAAGAAAAAGTGCGGCGGCTAAAGTGGTTAAATTCGCATCAACAATCGTCGCCGTGGCTTGTTTGAACCCTGTCGTGACCGAAGACACGATGGTTCGACCACGCTCGGATTCTTCGCGGATACGCTCAAAGATTAGGACATTGGCGTCCACCGCCATCCCGATGGTCAAGACAATGCCGGCTATCCCGGGCAAGGTAAGGGTTGCGCCAAGCGCGGATAAAGCGGCGATAATCAAAATGATATTTACGCCCAGCGCCATCACCGCGATCACCCCGAAGCGGCCATAACTGGACACCATGAAAATCACCACAGCCAGCAGGCCAATAATCGAGGCTATTTTTCCCGCTTCGATGGAATCGCTCCCGAGGCCAGGGCCAACGGATCGTTCTTCAAGCACCGATAGGGGCGCGGGCAATGCCCCTGCCCTTAGCAACAGCGCCAATTCACCGCTTTCCTCAACGGTGAAATTACCCGAGATTTGGCCTTCAGAGAAAATTTGGGCGCGAATAACAGGCGCTGAAACCACTTTTCCATCTAAAACAATCGCAAAAGGGCGGCCAATATTCTGCCCCGTGATTTTACCAAAACGAGCACCACCGGTAGAGTTCAATTGGAAATTAACGACGGGATCATTGTTCTGACCAAAACCCGGACGGGCATCATCCAACATATCGCCGGAAATCAGCACACGCTTCCGTACCAAATAAAGTTGACCAGACCCATCAGCGGATTCCAGAATTTCTGACCCGGGCGGGATTCGTCCAGACGATTGCGCTTCTATGGCAGAGGCGCTGATATCCACCATTTGAAAACCAAGCCGTGCTGTTTTTCCAAGCAGTCGTTTAACATCTTCAGGGTTATCAACCCCGGGCAATTGGATCAGGATACGGTCACCACCTTGACGCTGAATAATAGGCTCTTTCGTGCCGGTCTCGTCAATGCGTGAGCGGACGATTTCAATGGCCTGTTCAACGGTAATACGGCCGATTTCTGCTAACCCTGTTTCAGAATAAGACGCAGAAAACCCTTGCTCAGTATTGATGATTTGCAGATCACGACCAAGAATTTGAACCAGAACGTCACGGCCGCGGTCTCGATCCTCAGCATTGCGAAGATCAAAAGACAGGCTGGTGGCATCAGATGTTAGATTGCGAATGCCAATGCGTTCTGTGCGCATCTCGCTTCTGATGGCTTCAGCGCTGTTGCTCAGTCGTTCCTCGATCACCTGATCCAGTTCAACTTTAAGCAACAAATATGATCCACCTTGAAGATCAAGACCTAAATTGATGCGGTTAAGGCCAAGAAAATGCTGATCATCGTCAGCATTTCCAATGAGATTGGGTGAGGCCAAAACCACACCCGCAAGCACAAACACGCTGATCAGTGCGATCTTCCATTTTTCAAAAACAATCATGTCTTGTGTCTCTGGTGATTTAGAAAGCGATCACTTATTTCTTCTTATCGGCTTTCGCGGCAGGTTTGATGGGATTGTTGTCTTTGTCACGGACTTCAGAAACCATGGCACGGATGACTTCGACCACAACGCCAGATGCGATTTCAACTTCAACCGTTTCACTGCCTTCAGCGGCTTTCGTCACTTTACCTTTGAGGCCACCGGCGGTAATCACCTGATCACCTTTTTTCATGTTGTCGACCAATTGGCGATGTTCTTTCGCGCGCTTTTGCTGAGGCCGAATCAAGAGAAAATAAAAAACAACAAAGATCAGCAAGAATGGAAGCAATTGGGCTAGCGCACCACCACCACCGGCAGCGGCTTGAGCATAGGCTGGGGAAATAAGCATGAAGTTCTCCACGTCAGGAATTTTATAATTGATGGAAGATACCCTCTAGGGCTTGAAATGTGCAATGATAAACGCCATCAATATGTAAGTTTTTCGGCGAAATTAATCACTTTGTGGTATTTCTTTTCAGCATCAGCGCAAACAAAAGAGGCTTTTATGTCAACGGAAACAAATTCTCGTCTTGAAAACCTGTTGGAACGTCTTGCTATTGCGATGGAAACCGTGGCATCCGCGCAACCATCGCCGATTGTGATCACTCCGCCTTCCCAAGAAGCCGAAGCCTTTGTTTGGCAAGCCGCTACACAGCAATTTCTGCCGGTTCAGCAGGTCAATCGTATCCCGTTGAATTTGTTGAAAGGCATTGACCTTCAGCAAGATGAATTAATCGCAAATACGCAACGATTTGCAGAAGGGATGATGGCCAATAATGCCTTGCTATGGGGAGCGCGTGGAACGGGTAAATCTTCACTGGTCAAGGCGGTTCATGCTGAAATTGCGGCCAAACATCCATTGGTTTTGATTGAAATACACCGCGAAGATTTATCAACCCTGCCGCAATTACTACAAGCGCTTGGTCAAGATAAACGGCGGTTTATCATCTTTTGCGACGATCTGGCTTTTGAAAGCGGCGAAAGTTCCTACAAATCGCTAAAAGCAATCCTTGAAGGTGGGATTGAAGGACGTCCGCATAATGTCATTTTTTATGCCACCTCAAACCGCCGCCACTTAATGGCGCGGGATATGATCGAAAACGAACGCTCCACCGCCATCAACCCTTCGGAAGCGGTGGAAGAAAAGGTTTCCCTATCGGATCGCTTTGGCCTTTGGCTTGGTTTTCATTCGATTGATCAGGATACTTATTTGGCGATGATCAACAGTTACGCTGACGCCCTTGGGCTGGCCACGGGCAATCAACGCGAGCCCTTGCTGAAGGAAAGCCTGACATGGTCGATTACCCGCGGCAGTCGATCAGGGCGGGTGGCATGGCAATTCATCACCGACGCGGCAGGAAAGCAAGGCGTTTCAATATCTAAAATAATACGTTAAATCAGTATATTGAATGTCGCTCTTAAACTTTTAAGATAAATAATCTTGTGGGTTAACAGGGTTTCGTGCTTTGCGAATTTCAAAGTGCAGTTGGGGGCGATCAACCCGCCCAGTCATGCCGACCTTGCCCAGCACATCACCTCGATCAAGAAAATCACCTTCTTGAACATTAACTTCCGAAAGATGGGCGTAAGCGGTGATCCAACCATCGTCATGTTTGACCAGCACCAAATTGCCGAAAGCCTTTAAGCCTGATCCCACAAATGCGACTTCGCCCTTATGCGAGGCGCGGACGATATCCCCTTCATTGGCGGCAATATTCACCCCGTCATTTTGAACGCCCTTGGCCGAAACGCCAAAAGGTTCAATGATTTGGCCATTGACCGGCCAAGTGAAGGTTGGCGCGGCGGCGGAATAAGTCACGGTGGTGGTTTTTAACGTTGACTCAGGGATAGATGCCGTCCCCGTCACCGGCTCAGGAACAATCGCGGTGTCATCGACTGCTGGAACATCCAAATTGGAATAATCCAAATCACGCGGTATCGCGATCGCCATGCCTTTCCGCAAACTATAAGGTTCAATCAAATTGTTAAGGCTTACCAATTCTTCAGTCGTGACTTTGTATAGTTTAGCGATGCTTTCCAAGGTCTCATTATGTTGAATGATATGTTGCCTTGGCTTTGGCACGCTAAGCGTTGTAACGCCGTTCAAATCATAGGGTGGCGCCAGATTATTGCTAAGGATAATGCGGCGAGGCGTGACTTTATAGCGGTTGGCGATTGTATATACCGTATCCCCGGGCATGACCAAGACAACACCAGTTGGCGGCACATCTTTGGTTTCAACACTCTTCGGCGCATTCGTTACCGGCAACAAAGCACGTTCGTTTCCGCCAAAGCAAGAAGTCAGTATCAGCAGGGGCAAGATAATCAAGAGCCAGCGAGACATGATCCTATCCGTTATAATGTAGCCTTTAATACTCTAACAAGATTTAACATCTCTGCAACCGCGATGATGCTGAGATCAATCGTTCAAGGATGAAATCAGTGGCACAAATTTGACGGCCAACAGTTTCTTTTCGGTAATAACCTCATCGGGTGATTTTGAATACACCATGAGGCTTTGGGCATCACCGGTTTCAGCGATTGGTGCCACCATGATGCCGCCAGGTTTTAATTGACCCAACAATATCTCTGGTCGTGATGGGGCGGCACAAGTAAGAATAATGCGATCAAAAGGCGCGGCTTCGGGCCATCCTTGCGCGCCATCGCCTAACTTGGTGGTGAAATTTGTGATTTTTAATTGCGTCATCAGCCGTTCGGCTTCG
>CAYNQW010000048.1:7944-11673 GCA_964399415.1 uncultured Hyphomicrobiales bacterium | reverse complement strand
GATTTTCAGCAAGTGCCATTTCTGTCTCGAATTATGGCAGAAGCCCCCAATCTTAGGCTCTGCGCGGGCATTGTTCTTTTGCCGCTGCATAAGCCCCTTGATGTGGCAGAAACATTTGCAAATATCGACGTCATGTCGGGAGGTAAATTGATTTTTGGTGTTGGCGTTGGCTACCGAGAAGTTGAGTTTCAGGCCTTCGGCACGACAATGAAGGGCGCGGGCCAGCGCTTGGAGGAAAACCTTGAAGCTGTGAAGCGTTTGTGGACTGAAGAAAAAGTCACCATGCAGGGCAGCCACTTCAACTTGATAGATGCAAGCTGTCCAGTAAAGCCTCTGCAAAAACCAATGCCACCAATTTGGGTTGGCGCTAATGCAGATAAGGCCATCATTAGAGCTGCGCGAGTTGCTGATGCTTGGTTTGTGAACCCTCACAACCGAATTGATACCATTGCCCGTCAGATGGATGTTTATAAAAAGGCTTTGGAGGATGCTGGTAAAAGCGATCTCCCTGAAGACTTTCCAATGATGCGTGAAGTCGTTGTTGCGCGCAGCAGAGAAGAAGCAATGCGCATGGCAGAACCTTTTCTGAAGGCAAAATACGATGCGTATCACGAATGGGGTCAGGATAAGGTTATGCCGAAGGGTGACGACAATCTTGGCTTGATTTTTGATGAGCTAGTAAAGGATCGCTTCCTCTTCGGGTCACCAGAAGAAGTTTCAAATCAAATTATAGACATCGTGCGCAATTTTGGTGTTAATCACTTTGTCTTCGGCGTCCAATTTCCTGGCATGCCGCAGTCTATGGTATTGGACCAAATGCAATTGTTGGCCGAGGAAGTTTTCCCGGCTGTTCGATCTGGAATTTGACGTCGCCGATGGACCATTCATTAGACGAAATCATCGCTGCTGCTGCAGGTGGAGCTAGGCTCTACGCTGATGAGGCATTAGTCCTGGCCGACACTAGCGCAGAGGACTTAATTCCCCTCACTGCCGCTGCCGCTACTCTTCGCGATGCCCATTGGGGGGATAAGATCTCTTACAGCCGTAAGGTGTTTATTCCTCTTACACACTTGTGTCGCGACGTCTGTCATTACTGCACGTTTGCAAAGCCTCCCAAGAAGGGTGAGGCGGTCTTTATGACCCCTGACCAGGTTTTGGAAGCCGCTCGAGCTGGGGCGGCACAGGGGTGCAAGGAAGCTCTTTTTACTCTGGGTGATAAGCCGGAACTTAGGTATCGGGCCGCTCGAGAGATGTTGGCCGAGCTTGGCTATGCGACGACCCTTGAATATCTGGCTGCAATGGCGAAGTTGGTATTTGAGGAAACGGGTATAATTCCTCACCTCAACCCTGGTTTAATGACGGATGAAGACTTTGGCGCGCTGCGCTCAGTCTCTGCTTCTATGGGAATTATGGTTGAGAGCCTTTCAGAGCGTCTTACTGAAAAGGGAATGCCGCATTATGGCTCTCCTGATAAGCGTCCAATGGCTCGGATTAAGACGCTGGAAGCAGCTGGCCGAGCTGCTGTTCCCTTCACCACAGGCATCTTAATTGGCATTGGTGAAACACGAGTAGAGCGCATTGAAGCACTCTTAGAAATCAGGCGGGTCCACGAGGCGTACGGCCATATCCAGGAAGTTATTATTCAAAACTTCCGCGCGAAGCCTGACACCAAGATGCGTGATTGGCCTGAACCAGATCTCGACGACCTCGCATGGACTATCGCAGTTGCTCGACTAATTCTTGGCGGCCAAATGAGTGTCCAGGCGCCTCCAAATCTTTCTCCAGGCGGGCTAGTGCGCCTTGTTGCGGCAGGAGTGAATGATTGGGGCGGCGTATCACCCGTAACACCGGACTTTGTAAACCCTGAAGCTCCCTGGCCACACCTTCAGCGCCTTGCTGATGAAACTGCCGCCGCCGGCAAATTGCTCGTTGAAAGACTTACGGTTTATCCATCATATGCATTAGACGCAGCCCGTTGGATTGATGCCAAGCTAGCTCCTGCCGTTCGTAGAGCAATGGATGGTCAGGGTTATGCAAGAACTGACGGTTTTGTGACGGGTAAGTCGCCTGACGCTCCAAAAGAAGATTTAGAGTTGTTGGCGGCTCGCAAGGCGCCAATTGTGGGTTCTCGCTTGGCGCGTATCCTTGATAAGCCATTTGCCGATCGGATGCTCTCTGAGGATGAGGCTGAAGAGCTTTTTGAGGCTCGTGGAGACGCCTTTAGTGCTGTAGCTGCCGCTGCAGATGCACTTCGTCAGGAAGTTTCAGGCGATACTCTAACGTATGTAGTAAACCGCAATATCAATTACACTAACGTCTGCTATTTCAAGTGCCAATTCTGCGCCTTCTCAAAGGGAAAACTGACTGAAAACCTAAGAGGGCAGCCCTACGTTCTTGATCTTGATGAAATTGGTAGGCGTACAGCTGAAGCTTGGGATAGAGGCGCCACCGAAGTTTGCCTCCAAGGCGGTATTCACCCGGCCTACACTGGAAAAACTTATCTAGATATCCTTAAGGCAGTCAAAGCGGCGGCTCCTGATATTCACGTGCATGCTTTTACTCCTTTGGAAGTGAAGCAAGGGGCAGAGACCCTCGGTATGCCTATCCAAGAATTCTTGCTGATGCTGAAGGAAGCGGGCCTTGGAACCCTTCCGGGTACGGCTGCAGAAATTCTCGATGATGAGGTTCGCGCAACACTGTGTCCCGACAAACTGAATACGGCAGAGTGGTTCGGTGTGATGCGCGCGGCTCATGAAATAGGTCTCCGCTCAACTGCGACCATCATGTTTGGGCATATGGAAAGTTACAGGCATTGGGCCCGACATTTACTGCGTCTTCGTCATGCTCAAAGTGAGAGTGGAGGGTTTTCAGAATTAGTACCCCTTCCATTTGTTGCGGAGGAAGCCCCAATCTACCTGAAGGGGCTAGCCAGAATGGGGCCAACATTTCGCGAAGCTATACTAATGCATAGCGTCGCTCGTTTGGCTCTATTTCCGTGGTTCTCCAATATTCAAGCGAGTTGGGTAAAGCTTGGCAGCGAAGGTGTTGCAGCTGCCCTCAAAGCGGGCGCCAATGATATTGGTGGAACGCTCATGAATGAGAGTATTACAAGAGCTGCGGGCGCAGCCCACGGCGAAGAGATGCCTCCTCACGCGATGGAGGCAATAGCCTATGGAATTGGGCGGCCAATCCGCCAGCGCGCAACCCTCTACGGTTTTCCTCCTGAGAGCCAGCAACAGCGCGCCCGGCAAGCGGCACCTCTGGCGCCGATCGTTAATAGAGCTGCTAAGGAATACGAGCGCGCATGATTAGTCGCTCGTTAGCTGTATTTTTATTAGGTGTTTTATTTGCCGGCCCTGGGACGGCTCAAGAGACCCTTGTAGGTAAAGTCACAAATCTCCCTATTCCGAGATATGTCTCAATTCGCGCGAATGAAGCAAATCTTCGTGTGGGGCCAGGTGGCCAGTATCCTGTTCGGTGGCGCCTGATGCGCGCCAGCATGCCAGTGATGATTGTCGATGAAGAGGAACAGTGGCGAGAAGTTGAATTATATGACGGTGAGAGAGGGTGGCTTTATGCACCACTGCTAAGCGGAGCGCGCACTCTCTACGTTACTGCGTCTCGAGCACCTTTATTATCAAAGGGGAAGTCAGACGCTCGGGTGGAGGCTTTTGTTGAGAAAGGCGTCGTCCTCAGAGCCAAAAAATGTGAGCCGCAGTGGTGCGAAGC
>CAYNQW010000048.1:3861-7844 GCA_964399415.1 uncultured Hyphomicrobiales bacterium | reverse complement strand
CTCAAAGTCGGTAGAAGCTCTTTGCCGTATCGTGGAAAAGTGCAGCTTTCTCATTGTCACTTGCGCCGGCGGCTAGGCGTTTGAAGGCATTCCAATAGGTTCGATAACTGCCAGAAATCTTATCAACTGGAAAATTAGATTCAAACATGCACCGGTTGGGCCCAAAGGCTTCAATGAGCGTTTCAATGTATGGCCGCCAAGCCTTCGCCAAATCCTCGGAAGAAGGCGGTCTCGCTTGGTTTTGGAAATCAAAGCCATTTATGACCATGCCCAACCCGCCAAGTTTTGCGTAGACATTAGGTCTTTTAGCGACTTCCTGAATGCTGGCTTTCCAAATTGGAAATACCTCTGCACTCTTTCCAGAATAGGGTCCAATTCCAAGAGGGCCGCCGCAATGGTTCAAAACCATTTTTGTGTTGGGGGCTGCATCTGCACAGATGGAAACATTTTCAAGTTGTGGGTGGTACATCCAAGCTTCGAATGTATGTCCCATATCGCCGAGCTTGCGGAGACCCGCTTGAACATCTGGCGTTTGAAGGGCGTCTTTATGGGCGCCCGTGTGGGAATTATGGATTTCAGGAGCATCGTCGTGAGAGACAGAATACCGGATCCCACGAAAACGGCCTCCGCCCGCGCGATCGTGAGCGGCTAAAACTTCCTCAACTCCATCGCCGAGCATAAGGTCAGCGTGCGAAACGATGCCTGCAGCTACGCGAGTTTCGCCGTAACGACCACTAGCACTCATGGCTGCAATGCCGTTTACATATTCAGTCTCACCTATGGGCCGCATATGGTCTGGGCACGAACCCTTTGGGCGCCACATGGCTGTGCATTCAATGAAGACTGTAGATCTGACGTTATGGCCTGACCCCGTATCGTTAAGGATCTCGTCGAGCATGTAACGATAGTTGCGAAAATCCCAAAGGTGGTGGTGCGGATCTATAATTGGGAGATCAGGCTCGAGCACATCTTCCAAGCCGCTATCGAGCCATGCCTGATCGACAGGCTTCATCCGGGCTTCTACGTCGCTAGGTGTTTCCTTTGCTTGAGCCATCTTGCGAATCCCCCATCTAAGTTTCGTTGAAATAATTTTGATATTTTTTTGGGCCGTTGGCGAGCGGGCATTATCGTGTGCATACTTAATTACTGATTTCCCTATTGCACGAGTCTGATATGAGTGAATTTGACTACGTTATTGTTGGTGCCGGATCTGCTGGTTGCGTCCTTGCTAATCGTTTGTCCGCCGACCCCAAAAACAAAGTCCTTCTGCTGGAAGCTGGCGGAGAGGACAAAAGTATGTGGATCCACATACCTGTAGGTTTTCAGAAACTTTTGTTTCACCCAAAGCTTAACTGGAATTTCGAGACTGAGGCGGAAGAAAGTACGCGCGGCCGCCGCGTAACAATCCCGCGCGGTAAGGTTCTGGGTGGTTCTTCTTCAATCAATGGGATGCTCTATGTTCGAGGTAACCCAATCGACTTCAACACGTGGTCTCAATTAGGAAATCGAGGTTGGGGTTATGAAGATGTCCTCCCTTACTTCAAAAAATCAGAGACATTTGAGCGTGGCGGTGATGACGTTCGCGGCGGGACTGGTGAACTGAACGTAGCTGACATGTACGAGCGCCATGAAATGGTTGATGCATTTGTTGACGCTGGTGTGGAGGCTGGGTACCCGCGGAACCCTGACTACAACGGCAAGGATCAAGAGGGTTTTGGCTATTATCAAGTAACGCAAAAAGATGGTCGTCGCTGGTCAACGGCTAGAGCATTTTTGGAGCCAGCGCGGTCACGACCAAACCTTACAGTTGAGACTAATGCGTTTGCTGAACGTCTCGTAATGGAGGGCAAACGCGTGACGGGCGTGTCTTTCCGTCAGCGCGGCAAGGTTCGTGAAGTGATGGCCGGCAAGTCAGTTGTTCTTGCCTGCGGTGCAGTGCAGTCACCGCAATTAATGGAGCTTTCAGGAATAGGCAGGCCGGACATTTTAAAAGCTCAGGGCATAGAGGTTAATCATGAGCTTATGGGCGTTGGTGAAAATTACCGCGATCACTATGCCGCGCGCATTGGCTGGCGGACGACACAACGCATTACCCTTAATGAGCAAACGCGTGGTCTTAGTCTCGTAAAAGAAGCATTGAAGTATTTCCTAACGCGCCGCGGGATATTCACGTGGACTGCCGGGATTGGTCATGGCTTTGTCAAAAGTCGCCCGGAGCTGGATACGCCGGATTGCCAGTTTTTCTTTGCGCATGGTTCCTTTGACGCGATCACGCGTGAATTTCATAAGGAGCCAGGCATGACAATCGGCGTGTACCAGTGTCGACCAGAAAGCCAAGGTTCAATCCACATTCAGTCGCCTGATCCAGCAGCACATCCGGCTATTCGACCAAACTTTCTTGCAGACCCTATAGATCGCTCAGCATTTGTAGGCGGCTTTAGAGAAGTGCGTCGTGTCTTTGATCAACCGGCCTTTGCTAAATATCGAAAAGAAGAATTTGCTCCAGGATTTGGTGTTCAGTCAGATGATGAAATTCTTGAATACGCGCATCAGACTGGGGCTACTACCTATCACGTTATGGGTACGTGCAAGATGGGACCTGATACCGATAAAATGGCAGTTGTATCAGATAGGCTGAAGGCGAGGGGCCTGGAGGGGCTCTACGTTGTCGATGCTTCTGTGATGCCTACCATGCCATCGGGCAACATTAATGCGCCCGTGATTATGGTTGCGGAGAAGGGGTCAGAATTCATCCTTCAGGATACGGCTTAGAATTTTAGAACTTAGGCTGCTCCAAATTTGCTACACGCCTGCGTGTTCCTTGCAATAGCGAGCTATATCAGCGTGAGTGGCAAACCAAACTGGGCCGCTAGCTTGTATGTGCCTGATTAACTCTTCCAGCATCATCATGCGACTTCTGTGCCCAATGATGTGAGGATGCATGGTGAGTTGGAATAGTCCGCCTTCAAATTTGGCCATATCAAATTCTGCTTTAAAAATATCTAAAGCTGAGCCTGGTGGTGTGTGTGGTCGAGAGTAGCGGCGAAAATCCATGCCGAAGTAGGGCATGTCGTCTCTGATCCACTCAACTGGGATCTCAACAATGCCTGTGGGTTCGCCATCCTCCACCAGTTCATACGGGTCATCGTCTGCCATGAGAGACGAGTCGTAGAGGAGGCCCATTTCCCTTGTAATGGAAAGTGTGACGGGACTGAAATCCCAACTGGGTGTGCGAATGCCTACGGGTCGAACACCTGCAATTTCTTCCAGTTTGTCGGCGGCGCGCATTTGTATGTCGCGTTCTGCTTCTGGCGGGAGAGACGCATTCATTTCGTGGATCCAAGAGTGGATCCCAATTTCGTGCCCTTCTCCAATTATTCTGCGTTGCTCTTCCGGGTGCAGCATCGCAGTGACGGCGGGAACGTAGAAGCTTGCAGGAATATCGTGACGCTTTAGGAGTTCAAGAATGCGCGGCACCCCGCGTCGGGCTCCGTATTGATTGCCTGAGAGCCATCCCGGTGAGTTGTCTCCCCAACGCAGTGTGGAGGTTTCATGGTCGCTGTCGAAGGAAAGTGCTACCGCACACGCGGCGCCATTTGGCCAAGCATTAGGTTTAAGACTTTTTCCGGCGCGAACCTTTTCTACGATTGGCCGCCACGTTTCTTCTGTCCACTGCCATGGCAGTTGATCTTCACTCACCTTTTTTCTTCCTTAGCGACGGCAATATCGAGCCAACGAAATGGCGTTGTAGTGGCTTCGTCTCCGCTTCGAAGCACAACTGTAGTTGTTTCTGATTCTACAATCGCCGGGCCTTCAATTTTTTGCCCGGGTGCTAGCGTATCGAAATCATAAATAGGTGTTTCCACCCAAGCTCCGCTCAAATAAACCTTGCGGTGACTTCTGGGTGGAGCCTTCTCTGAAGGCGGTGCAGATGGTTCTTGCGGAAGGGCGGGCAAGACGCCAATGGCTGCGGCGCGCGCATT
>CAYNQW010000048.1:0-3761 GCA_964399415.1 uncultured Hyphomicrobiales bacterium | reverse complement strand
GAGACTAATCGAACTCCCTCGGCCATTGTCGTGTTGAGTACGCGGTGCACGCCCTCAGCAGCCGTCATGCGGTCGACATTTAGAGCCTCTGCAAGGCCATCTAGGGCTTTCTCAGCTGCGGGCATGTCTAGAGTTGCAGCGCCGCCTAGGAAGTTTTCAGCATCGAGTAAGCCTAAAACGACACTTGCGTCGGTTGTGGTTGGCTGCGTGCCTCCCCTTCCATAGCAGGCGGGCCCTGGCACTGCGCCTGCACTTTCAGGGCCAACGTGTAATACACCGCCTGCATCGACGCGCGCTATTGAGCCACCGCCGGATGCAATCGACACGATGTCCAGAGAAGGTAATGCAACACGCTCTCCACCCACACCGCGGTCAGAGGATAGTGCCGCTTCACCCCCTGAAATGAGTGAAATATCTGTCGATGTACCTCCCATATCAAAGGGAATAAGATCGGGTACTCCAAGTAATTCAGCTGAACGTCGCGCACCGGCAACTCCTCCGGCTGGGCCTGAGAGCACCGTGCCAGCTGCAAGGCGAATTGTATCTGCCACTGGCGCCACGCCACCGTGCGAGAGAATAATCAGTACAGGACCACTGTAACCGGCAGCCTCAAGGCGTTTTTCTAGCTGACTGAGATAACGCCCAACGGCGGGGCCGACGTAAGCGTTTACTGCAGTAGTTGAGACGCGTTCGAATTCTTTAATTTGAGGTAAGACGTCCGCCGATATGGTTATATAGACACCAGGCATAGCTTCACGAACGGCCTCGGCGGTTGCCTGCTCGTGGGAAGGGTCTTTGTAGGCGTGGAGGTAGCAGACCGCGACTGCTTCAACTTGATCTTGTTTGAGAGTTTCAATGGCAGCCTTCAAAGATGACGCGTCGAGGGGTACTTCAACCCTCCCGTCGGGGCGCATTCTCTCTGCAACGCCGAGGCGCCGCCTTCTCGGAATGAGTGGCGGTGCCGGCGGCATGCGTAGATTGTATCGGTCAGGTTTGAGGCCTTCCCGCATTTCAAGAACGTCGCGGTGGCCCTCCGTCGTTAGTAATCCAACTTTAGCGCCTTTTCTTTCTAGTAAGGCATTGGTGGCGACGGTAGCTCCATGGACAATGCGTTCTGTTTGTCTGAATAGACCGGGAAGGTCTGTGTTCAGGCGCTCGGCTAGCCTTTCAAGGCCAGCCATAACGCCGATGGATTGATCTTCCGGAGTGGATGGGGCTTTAGCGAGTGTCACGCTCCCGTCATCATGGACGGCGACTACGTCAGTAAATGTGCCGCCAACATCAACCCCAACCCGATACATGTATCGTACTCCGCCTGTGACCTTTTTATTTTGTCGCCGTTACCATTATTTCGACGAGAATTTCTGGGCGAGCAAGATCGGCCTTAACACAGGCGCGAACTGGCGGATTTTCTGGATCAACCCACGCATTCCAAACAGAATTCATGTCGGCAAAATTTGCCATATCCGTAATCCACAACTGCGCCTGCAGAAGTTTTGATTTATCGGTGCCCGCTTCACTTAGATAATGGTCAATTTTATCCAGGATCTGCTGTGTCTGCCCCTTTACGTCTGCTGAAGTATCGGAAGCTGTCAGTCCGCACACGTAGACCATATCTCCGTTTACGACGCAGCGGCTCATTCGAGGGCCAGGGCCAGTCGTCACTTCAATTCTTTGAATAGCCATCTCTATTTTTCCTTCTTTATTTGAAACTCGAATACGCAGGAGGCCACGAATGGCATGTACAATGCAACCCACTGGAATATTTTAGTGACGCAAGAATTAGGTCTTAGACAAATTTAAGATCAATCTTCAATGCGAGAGCGGGAGTAATCGAGTTCAAATCGTTCTGGCCTGCCTCCAGGCCATGGATCTCCCCAAAGTTGTTGGCCGCCATCGATCGTAAGGACTTCCCCTGTAACAAATTTACCGGCATCTGATGCTAGATAGATACATCCCTCCGCCACATCCCACTCGTCCCCCGCCCTCAGCATTGGGTTGGATTGCGTGAAGCTTTCGGCGCCTGCAGGTGGATAGCGACCGAATGCTGAACTTTCGCAGCAGCCCGGCGCGAGGCAGTTTACCCGCACGCCCAACTCGGCCCACTCTACTGCAACTGTCTTAGAGGCATAGATAACTCCCGCGCGCGCAGCGGCAGTGTGCGCCATTTGCGGCATGCCGCGCCAAATATCGGCAACTATGTTGACTACATTCCCGCTTGTCTTCGTGCTTTGCCACTGACGGGCAGCGGCGTGCATCATGTTCCACGTACCATTTAGATTTGTGTCGATAACTGCGCGCCAACCATTTGGAGAGATTTTGGTTGCCGCTAAGGGGAACTGACCGCCAGCATTATTTACCAGCACATCCAGGCGACCATGGCGTTCGAATACGTCGTTTATGAAAGTGTCGACTGCATCTACGTCGCGAATCGAAAGGGTAGAGGTTTCAAGAAGCTTGCCATTTTTAGCAAAAACTTCCGCAGCATCATTCAGCTTTTCTTGGTTGCGTCCGCATGTAATCACCTTAGCCCCAAGACGTGCAAAGAGAATTGCCGTCGCCCTGCCAAGTCCAGAGCCAGCGCCAGTCACGACAACGACTTGCCCCTCGAAGAGATCGTCTCGATAGACCGTCTTGCGAGAGAAGTGTTCAGCATCTGAAAGACCAAATTGTTCTGCCATCGGGCAAACTCCAGCTTGCGGGTGTTTGATCTCCATCGTATGCGGGAGACTATGACTTGGTCCATCGTTGCAAGAGATGCCGCTACGGGCGGCTTTGGCGTAGCTGTCGCATCAAAGGTGCTGGCAGTCGGCTCCCTTTGTCCTTGGGTGAAGGCTGGCGTGGGAGCTGTATCCACCCAATCTTTAACTAATCCCCTATACGGTCCTCTTATTTTGGAGCGGATACAAAGTGGCGAGAGTGTGGAGGCGGCAATAGGTTCTGTAACGTCGGCGGATGAGGGTCACGTTTGGCGTCAGGTTCACGGTGTCGATGCGGAGGGAAATGCTTTTGCATTCACGGGTTCTCAATGCATTGACTGGTGCGGACATTCACTGGGGGATGGTGTCTCTGTCGCTGGAAATATGTTGGAACGAACAGAAGTTATATCTGAAACACTGGCCGCTTGGAGCAGTGGGGGTGACAAGCCTTTTGCTCGTAGGCTCCTTGACGCACTGATCGCGGGAGAAGAGGCCGGTGGCGATAGGAGGGGTAAGCAATCTGCAGCAATTAAGATTATTACTACAGAAGACTGGCCCTGGATTGACTTGCGCGTGGATGATGCGGATGAGCCTACGGCGACACTTTCAAAAATGCTTGATGACTTTTTAATTGAGCGTGCTCCATATTACGCAACCCTCGCAACGCGAAAGCGGCCCGCTGGAGTTTATGACCCAGAGAAACGCGAGCATTTTCGTAAAGGTTACCTGAGAGCGCAGGGTAGAGAAGGATAAGATTATGCGAGTTGGCGTCATTGGATTAGGTGCGATGGGGATGGGAGCTGCAAAATCCTGCCTCGCCGCTGGTTTAGATGTTGTTGGTTGTGATGTGTTTTCTGAGGCGCGAGCCGCTTTTGAGGCGGCTGGTGGCAAGGCCGTTTCGACGCCGGCAGAAATTGGTCCTGCAGACGCACTTTTGCTTCTCGTCGTGAATGCGCAGCAAATGGAGGATGCTCTTTTTGGTGATAATGGCGCGGCGCCAGTTCTTGCTCCAGGCGCTGTTGTTCTTGCAAGCGCAACAAGCCCTCCGGACTTTCCTCCAAA
>CAYNQW010000047.1:0-11753 GCA_964399415.1 uncultured Hyphomicrobiales bacterium | reverse complement strand
GTAGTAAGTTTGACCCTTGTTCAATGCTTGTTGAGCTTGCGCTGACTAGCTCAGTCTTGGTACCTAGAATGGCGACGCTATTGACACCTAAGGGACAGAACGGCTTGGCTACATGTAAGGTCATTACTAATGATAAAGCAATAGTCTTTACTCAGTCAGCGAGCGATGCTGGAGTGTCACATAAGGTTAAAGAATTGGCTGGTAGATGCGGAATGTTGAGGGCCAATAGGGAGCCTGGTCAGGGATATGCACTTGTAATGGACGGCACATGGACTGACAAGCATATGAGTGTTCTCTACGATGCTGGATTCGATGCTTTCTTCTATCCTGATGAGATGGATGAACTTAAAAAATGGATTGCCAATCTTTAGTTTTAGTCAATTGTGAAAGACGCATGGTAGTTGCGTAACTAATGTTTATCGCTAGCGCCGCAATGCTGATCTGATCTGTAGCGCAAAGCTCTTCCTTCCTACTATTCCCGCCAGAGCTTCGATGTCTTGCCTAGCTGCTGCAATCTCATCTGGATCCCCACGGAGGTTTGGGAACATCGCTAGTATATCTCCCTGAGTTCTTATGCCTATGGCCTCTAGTCTGGCAATACTTCCTTTGCCGATAACTTGCTTTCCTCTTCCTGCGCGCCCTTCCCTCAATTCACGCAAGAAATTTCCCATAGGAGAGCAGTACTTTAGACCTTCTTGCAGATCATAGGCATGAGCACGCAAACGCTGAAACGCTCCCTTGATGACCATCTCCCGCCCTTCATCAGCTCCACATACTTGCTTCAGGTGATGCAAATATGCCTTGTGATCAAGGCAGGGCATTAGGGCACTTAATAACCACTGGGTGTCGTCCCGCCATTGTTCTTGAATGCCATCCAGGTTCCTTAATCCATATTGGCCTGCTATTTCATCCAGGGGGCGACCCTCGATTAGGTCGTTCAGAATGAGCGCCCGCAGTGTGGCTAGGTATGCGGTTGACCATGCCTTTGCTCCTTTGGGTGCCTGTTCGCTATTTTCTGGGTAAAGACTCCCAAGAACTGCTTCCGCCTGACACTGGGCTATCTCATCTTCGCCAATGCCCGATGTAAGGAAATAGGTTCCAAATAGCTGGGATGGGCCATCTGGCGTACCAGGCATGGCCCGGTTTACTTGTTGGTGCAGTGTTTCGGTAAGTCGCGTTTTACCGCACTTCCAGGTTCTATCTCTTCGAAGTTCTAGTAGAAGGAGTAGATCGATCCGTGACAAGTGTCGCAATAGTTTGTCTTCATCATCAATGGCCATTAGGTCGCGAAGTAAATTCGCTACCCCAATAGTAAGGGAAATGGGTGCTGCGACTCGAAACGACTCCCTGCCCAGATGCGTAAGTCTGCATCGACCATCTGTTCTCCAGGCCAGGCCCACAGGACGGGTTTCACCATCGAACTGGTGCTGACCAAAACAACCTTCCAGAAACCGGACCCCATCATCAACCAAAGTTGTCAGATGAGAACCTCCCCAAGATCTCCCGAAATGTGCGGTGATGTCGCCGGGAGTCAGGCCCTTTTCATATCGTGTCAACAGTGCCCCGATTCTTTCAGCGACGGTAAGTATATTGTTTGAGCGATCTCCCGCGGGCATGCTCGCAAACGGAGAGGTTAGGTCGAGGGTTCTCTGCTGGCCTAACTGCCGCGCCAGGCTAGCCGGGTCGACTGATTCCGATTCGGTCAGCAGCACTACGGCTTCCCCCTGGCGCTCGCCACGCCCGGCTCGGCCACACATCTGTATGATTTCATTAAGGGGTATGGTGGATGTTTCGTCGCCATTATGCCTGGCCGCATCGGCGACAATGACCCTGGTGGTCGGGAGGTTGACACCCATCGCGAGGGCCGTGGTGGCCACCACTAAGCGAGATGAACCGTCGAGGACGGCTTCCCTTACCGAGGCTCGATCTGCGGAAGATCTTTGCGAGTGAAAGGCCTGTGCGCCTTCTTCGCCAAGTAGATCTGCTTCCAATTCTTGCCCTATTTTTCTGGTTAAGCTATCAGTGCGGGCTGTAGTGCTGGCAAAGATAAGTACCGATGTATCTGGCTGTGAAAGTGTCTCTAGGCAAAGTTGTACTAAAGTCTGCTCTTTCTCTTCTCTGGGTACCTGCACTACCTGCATGTGTAAGGGTGGTGTTCGCGGTGGTGCCGGGATGGGGTCTGCGGCGCGCAGCCATTCAGCTAACGAGGAGGTGTCGCCCAGAGTGGCTGACAGAAGCACGATGCGTGGCGGAATATTCAGGCCCAGTAGGTGGGTCAGAGTGGTTTCAAGGCCGGGGCCTCGCCGTGGATCGCCAAGTAAGTGTGCTTCGTCAACACAGACGCAACCGATGCTATCGACCCATTTGTCATGATCTGGATTGCGCAAAATCACCTCTAGACGCTCTGGTGTTGCGATGATCAGATGTCCTGTGGTTGGTGGTGGATCTGAGAAGAATTCGTCTGTGAGGCGATAGTCGCCTGTAGTAAGGCGGATCTGAAGATCGATGCCTAGCGCTGCACTTAGTGCGGCTTGCTGACTCTGGAGTTGCTCGGCTTGTTCTTGAGCAATCGCCTTGAGGGGTTCAATCAGTATTGCTCTTTTCCCACATTCGATGGCCTTTAGGCATGCCAGTAAGCCCACGATGGACTTCCCAGCGTTGGTAGGTGCTTGGACGATTAGGTTTGCAAGGTCATTGAGTACTGGACTCAGGTGAGCATTTTGCACTGGTCTTAGCTCACGACTGGGAATGAGGGTGTTGAGAACCTCCAGCCAGGGTGCGGGCAAATCTTCAGGTATGGGCTGCGCCGTCTCCTGGGTTATTCCAGTTGTTCCTGCGTCGAACGTCTCCATCAGACCTCGCCAGTTAGTCGCTGCAGGATACGACGACCTCCAACAAGATGGAGTTCGTTGCGAGGACGGGAGCAACCCACGTACAGATCCATCTTGTCCTCCTGATTATCTGGCTCGATGCCGTCTAGACCCCACAAAAAAACGATGGATGCTTCAAGACCCTTAAATTTGGCGACACTGCAGATACGCACTTTGCCCGCGTTTCGCATAGCGCTCTGTGACCATCCGTTCGGTTTTGGCAGATGTAATGATGCAAGTGCTTCTTGAGATCGGGTTAGGGCCAGACGATTCGCTATCAGGACGACGATGTCTTCCGCTGGAATAGCTTGTTTATCGATCATCTCCGTAATAATAGAGTGGATGGATTCAGCTTGGTCTTCTAGTCCGGAGGAAGCGTGTGTGACTACTGGCACTCCAGGTATTTCGGGGGGTTGGATGGGGTCCCCATCATAAAAGCTCTGGACAATGCTGTGGATCGCCGCGGTATTGCGGCAGTTTTGATCAAGCGGGAACTCCTCCAGTTCACTGACCGGAAATTCTTCGGGTCGTTGGAAGAGGCATTGGTTCAAATCATAAAAAAGATAGAAGGGGCTCTTAGTCCCATCTTCCAGCATCATCTGTATCGGAAGCCACCAGTCTGGATGAAAGTCCTGGGCTTCATCGATGATGATGGCATCTATAGTTTCGTCCTTATCCTCTAAATACGCGTTGAGAGCATTTGGATATACCACCGTGAATAGGTGGGAACTGCCAGAACCGGGATCAAGGGCCAGAGCCTGAGCTTTGTAATCGACCTCGGCGTTACTTTTAAACTTGGACTCGCAGAATTTGTGGAAGGACGTTGCCTCGATTTTTTTATCGTTGGCGGTTACTGTTTTCAGGTGATCGCCGAGAGCGCTGTTATAGCACAACAAGAGAACGTGCATTCCTTGCGCGGCTAATTCTCTAGCCTTAGCTAAAGCGAGGAGTGTCTTGCCGGTGCCCGCACCACCTTGTATTCCTACCTGCCGCCTATTGGCCAGAAAGCGAAGGATGCGGTACTGGTTTTGTGTAAGTGTTATGCGCGTCTGCTCTTCTTCTTCAATCCGAGTTATGGCCAGTGACTGGACCTTCAAGGGCCGGGCGAACAACCGCCCAATCAAATCGACGCCATCATTTCCCAAGGGGGACGCACGTTCACCAGCATAAAATGCGAACATATTGGATAGAGCAGTCTCAGGATCCTTAAGCTCCATGCGGCAGAGAGTAATGACGACTGGCCGATCGGGCCCCACGAATGCTGCGCCTGATTCGACGTCGGGGAAGGCGACGGCATGCCCGCCGGTTATCCATTGACGATCGCGGGGCCGCCTTGACCAATCACGATGACTTTTGATTTGTTCAAGGATCTGATGCTTAGCCCGACGCGCTTGGTCGTAAGGGTCCTTGATCTTGTAAGATCCGCTGAGATTGGTGCTGGTCCATTGTCCGTTGGTCGGGTCAAGCGCTATGCCACCCCCCTTGACTTCTAAAGTCAGGTAACCGTAATCGGGGTGGACGATTAGGAAGTCAATTTCGCCGTCCTGGGCTTGTCGACCGGGTGAGCTAGCTAACCAGGCGACTGAATGAAGCACGAGGAAGGTGTCAGGGAGATTAGCTTGGAACAGAGAATAGATCTTCTGTTCTGCTCGGGATTCTATTTGTTCTAGTTGAGCCGAACTGTACTCGGGAATCATGTGTGCCATGGTGTCCTCCAAGTTACAGAGCTTAGGCCATGGGCATAAAGGGATCAATCGGTTGTTGAGTAGACGATTGCGCGCAGTTGAAGAAATCAGGGTAGATATACCTGCTTGGTTACTGCAGAGAGCGGAAGGTGATCGTTTATCGGGTCCTGTAGGTGTGCAATATTCCTCAGTGCCAGCTGCATCCGGCCGAGAGGGGTGAGCTGCGCCTCTGGGACAGTCGCCAGTCGCGGGTTCAAGTGGCGGCCACTAGCAGCATATTTGGCGAAGGAGCTCGAGTCCGTGCTGTCGGCACCCCATTCCAAACAGTTGCGAACCATGGCGGGGCTGCCGACACCGAACACGTGGATGGGGCCGGACCACACAGCGCGCACCGCCTCTATGACACCTCGCACATAGTCGGGGTCACGCAGACGCGGCACCATGCCTCCAATGGCGATACCAGCAAAGTTGCGATCGTGATGCTTCATCTGGGTATAGGCTCTGGCGGCCTCGCGAGCCGAGTCGGCATCCCAACATTGCAGACTCGCATAGAGCAGGAGATCGGCGCGTCGGTTGTTGCGTAACGCCCATTCCGCATTAGTCAACGTTGCTTTGAAGCGATGGTTCCGCTCTAGCGCAGACTCGCATTTTGGTGGAATTGGGAAGTCCAGCGTGGCCCCGATCTCGGCATGGCGCATCTGCTGCTCAAGGACCTGATCTGGTGTGATTTGATCGCCACCGTGAGTTTTGATGCTGAATACATCATTCTGCTTTGTGACTTTGGATCCTTCAAAGAGCAGTGCGAAACCGCCAGAATCAATAAATAGGGGCACACCCGGGTGCTCTTCCGGATGATCATCAAGATGAGCCGCGTAGTGGTGCGAGGCCAGGATGCCTTGGCATAAACGTGGCAGGTAGGGTCGAATTAAACGATCCAGCGGATACTTGCCGCCAAATGTAGTCACTGGTAAGAAAGTGGGGAATTTGAGCTGTCCCCGGCGTGTATCGAGGAAGCGCGTTTGTTGTTCAGCCATGATTCCATCTCCGGCCCAGCGCCATGTCTGCCAAATGGCCCGCCAAGGTAGGTGGTGGTCGAAGGTCGGAGAGTCGAGTAGCCAGTGACTTTAGTTTCCGATCATTCTTCGCCAGTCGAACCGCTAGCCGGTGCTTGCACCACCACCCTGCTCCGTGTTGGGCGAAGTCGGCACAGTCGCAATCACTCTCCATAACGATATGTTCTTCCGCACCACCGCTTACCCAGTAACTTTTTGAATCACCGGTAACTTTGAGAGAAATGGCTCTCTGAAGGCGCGCCGGGTCAATATCGAGCGGCCAGTCGGTGGGGGTGGCGATTCTGCGTGGTCGACGGGGCGGGAGCGGTATTTGATGAGGATAGAAGTCCTTGATCAGGTCTTTTGCTTCCTCCACCCAGGCATGCGCTCGTTTTTGGCTGATTCCGTGAATGGATTCAAGATTGGAGAGTTCCTCGTTGCAGAGATCTTCAAGGTCTGTGATGCCCGCCTCAAATAGGCGTCGTGCCAATCGGCCACCACACCCAGGGATTCGTGTGAGGTAGATTGCGTCTCCTGGTAAACCGTGTTCTAACCTCAAGGAAATGCGGCGAATCCTGCTGAAGAGTGATGGTCCGCAGAATAGCTGTTTCGCACGTTGCTCTTCGGGGTCAGTCACCGGATCAACCGCAACATGTACATCTGCACTGGCATTTAGCAACCGTACCAGATTCTGTTGCAACACTTCTGCATCGCTGGCGTAGATGTCTAAATTTTCACAAATGGGATTTACATCGTGCCCCAGGATATATTGCCACGCTACAGTCGCCATCAATACGCCAGCCACGCACTGCTTCGGAGATAAGTCGGGTGGTGGTGGGGCGTCTAGCAAGCTGCTTGGAATTTCGCGGATCAGCTCTTCCAATGCCTCTATCACTTCTATTGATACAAGAAGTTGTGGTTGGAAATTGATATCCCAGCAGTGATGCAGTAGCAGATCGAAGTCAGTCAAAATGTTGCATTCGTTGAGACCGGTAAGACTCATCAAATGTTTAGTCGTGCTGGGGGTCAATTGATGCCGCACGGCCACCCAGCCCACTGGAGTAGGGTGCAGGATGGCAGAGTCGTCTTCGGTCATGATCCCCGCGGTTAGCATATCTTCAACGTTGTCGTCGAATCCATCAGCGATACCTGGATCTTGTCGATAGGCTAAAGTGCTGGGTAAAAAAGCTCCTAATAGTTGGGCCCGAGTCCGACTCGATCTACTAGCAACCTCTACGAGTATTTGTTCCGCTAGACTAGCAGACTTGGCAAGATGGCTGCGGACAGGTTCGGGCGTGGCACGCTCATAGTCCGGCAACTGGCGGGCCCATGTAGGTGCGAGGAGAATTGCGCGCCCCGAACCGTCTTGCCCCGGACGCCCGGCTCGGCCGGCTCGTTGTAAGTAGTTCCAGACAGGAAGCGGAGCAAAAGTTTCGCCGTTCCATCGAGTGTTATCAGCAATTACAACTGTGCGACAGGGTAAGTTTAATCCCATTTCCAGGGTTGGGGTGGCTACCAGACAAACTAGATCGCCTGCACGAAACCTAGATTCGATCGCATTGCGGCGGGCCAGATTTAGCCCTGCATGGTGATGGAATGCTTGGTAGCCCGCTGTCGATATGTGTGCAGCGAGTTGCTCGGCGCGGCGGCGACTTGAGACAAAAACGAGTGTTTGACCACCTTCGCTTTCTGTTTCGGCAACGATGTCATTAATCATTGTAGGTTTGTCTGTTAACCGCTTATATCGACGGACTTCGTGTTCGAGTGGCACGGGCCGCCAGGTGCTGTGGTAAGAAATACCATCTAACCAGGTTGCCAATTCGGCGTGGTTGCTGACAGTGGCAGACATGCCCATTACGCGGCAAAAAGGATTGACGCGACGCAGTCGAGAAATGGTTCCTTCGAGGCGCGGGCCTCTACCAGGGTCCATCAGTAGGTGTAATTCGTCGATGACGACCAGCCCGATATTGGAAAGCCAGTTCAAGTGCCGTTGCCAGTTTCGCAGAATGCCGTCTAGTCTTTCATATGTACAAATCAGTACTTCAGCATCTCGATAGGGTACGGGGGTGGATGAAGATTCGTAGTCGCCTGTAAAAATGCCGACCTTGTGGTCTTGCCAGCGACGACTCCAGGCATTAATTTTTTCTTCAGCCAGGGCCTTGAGTGGAGTTAAGTAGGCCACTCGCTCACCGCATTCTAAAGCTCGATCCATGGCCATTTCTGCGAGAGTTGTTTTCCCCGTCCCGGTGGGTAGCGATAGGACAGCTGAAAAGCCAAGGTCGATAATACCGTGGTCAAGAACAGTCTGTTGTGGTGGGAAAAGCTTAGTTTTCATTGTTGCGCAATTATAAAGGTGCCGTAATAAATACACAATAGTGCCGTTTTTATACTATTTTGCGTATATAACTTGCCGATATAGTAGGAATGATGTCCCCAAGCGGCTCGGAACAAGTGCTTAGCCTAACGTGGGCTCTCGAAAATGTTGCCGATTTCACCCACGCGGATGCTGTGCGGGCAACTTGTGAGGTTTTTGGTATCAAGGTTGTAGATTGGGAAAGATGCATCGATGACCAATCTTGGTTTGTGGGCGATCATCGGTGGTATGACATCGAGCAGATTGAATCTAAGTGGAACGAGCGATTCGCGATTCTAACTAACGTTTGGCTAACTGAAGATGATTGGCATTCGCCTCTTTGGCGGTTGTGGCTCAAAGATCCGAGGATGGTCTTTGCTGCGAACCTGTTGTACTTGATAAAAAGCGGGGGTAGAGGCTCGGTTTCGAGATTGGCGAAATTCATTGGGCGAACTAGAACTACCGCCAGTAAGTGGGGTCGTTGGAAGGAGGAAGGAAGGAAGGTTCGCCTTCCTCCAGCTACAGTGATGCCTAAGATTCTAGAGTTTTTTGATCTGAAACCCTCCATTGACTTATACAGTGAACCACTTTTTCTTGGGCATACTGAGATCCAAGATGCACTCCTACGAATCCAAGGGAAGCACTACTTGGATTGCTTATCTGGAGAATACCTCGGCCAAGCAGTTGATCGATTACGGGAAGAATCCGCTAGGCAGTCAAGCAAAAGATTGAGCGGTGATTAGTAGTGGCTGCGATAAACTCCGCCTGAGGCTGGAAAGTAACGCAAGCACGAAGTTATGTCCTTACGGAAAGGTCCCATGAAGCGCCAAAAGAAACTTGTTTTAGCTTTTAGTTAAATAGGGACAGATTTATTATTCGTGGCGTTTGATTGCTTAAATTAATCTTTTAGAGAGAGGCGAAGTCGTAAGAGAGTGATCTGGGTACTGACAAGTTAACTCCCAATCTGCCAGTATTCAGCCAATGACACAATCAAAAATGTACCAGCGCCATCGATTCCCGCCTGAAATTATCCAATATGCCGTTTGGCTCTATCACCGTTTTAACCTGAGCCATCGTGATATCGAAGATTTACTTGCTGAACGTGGTGTTTCAGTGAGCTATGAAGCAATACGCCTATGGTGCAATAAGTTCGGGTCGAAGTACGCACAACGATTAAGACGGAGGCATCAAGGATATGGCGATACCTTCTTCATTGATGAAGTGTTCGTGAAGATCCAGGGTAAGCAGCATTACTTGTGGAGAGCGGTTGATCAAGACGGTGAAGTAGTAGACGTATTTCTACAGAAGAGACGAGATGGAAAGGCCGCAAAACGCTTCTTTAAACGGCTATTGCGGACACATAAAGGCGAGCCACGTAAGATAGTCACGGACAAATTGAGAAGCTATAACGTAGCTCATCGCGAACTTATTCCAGGCACGATTCACGATACATCGCAGTATGCGAATAATCGAGCTGAGCTATCGCACGAACCGACACGGGTCAGAGAGCGGGGCATACGGAAGTTTAAATCGATGGAGCAAGCTCAGAGGTTTTTGGGTGCACATGCAGCCGTATACAACTTGTTCAACCTTGGACGGCATTTGGTGTCAGCGGAGAACTATCGGTTTTCAGACAGCGCGCCTTTGCGTCTTGGGAAAAGGTAGCGGCGGTAGAGCAGTAGGAAATAGCGTTTTTTCTCGATTCTAGTAGTTAACTTGTCAATACCCTTGGGTCAGATTGATCTGTATGCAGTACAACAACTGAGTCACCTAATCTCAACCTCAGTGCCACTGGTTATCGGACACGCGTTCGGGGCAATCATTCGGAATACTCTGGATTATTCGCTCAGTGGTGAAATCGAGCAAGCTCCCCTCAATAAGTTGATGTCCACCATGGAACGAGAGTATGCACAGCAAATGTGGGGGTTTCAATCTTGTTTGTTTTTCCATGGGCAACAGCGAATTAGCGGAGTATCTGAATTGCAACCTAGAGAATGGCCTCGCTGGGTGACGGATCGTGCACAGGCATTTAGCGATGCCTATCCAACACAGTTGATCGGCTTTAGCCAGTCCGGCGCGAGCCTAGTGGGCGTGCCCAATTGGGAAAATGAGGTACGCAACTTTAAGGATTGTGACGATTTTGTGCACCTTGTGTGGGGATTTCCCGCTGACACTCTAAAAAACAATATTGAGCTTCTGGAGTATAAAGCGCTGATGATTCACACTGTTTATTCGTCGCTTGCTATATCACGCGATTCTCTTCATTAGAATATATGCCTACCAGAACCATTAATATGGGCTCAAGATTTTTTTCATTTAACTGCATGCAAAGAGAGAGATCTTAGGTGTGCAGCGTGCAAACACAAGATTAATTCAGGGCTTTAATGAGTTAGGCGTGCTGATTCCAAAATCTAAGGGCTTTCTCATTTTTATATCACGACGACTGCCCCAGTGCAGAGTAATCAACTTAGATTACTATAATCTTCTCTTCTTTAGTTGTTCTATGGCACATACTAAATTACTACTAGCGGCAATCATTGAAGATTGCTCGTAGTGGCTTATTGTTGTATCCAAGTTTGTGTGTCCAAGGATGCGGCTGGCAGACAGAACGTTTTCTGGTGCATCCATAGAAATCGCGCTTGCTGCGCAATCCCTGAGGAGATGTGGATTGATAGGAGCGCCAAGGAGTTCTTCTGAAACTCTAGTAATCGAGTAGTAGAATGCGTGTCCAGTGAGCATTTTTCCCCGTATCGATATCCAGAGGGGGCCGCTCAGTTGCAGAATCTCTTTGATTTTTAGTGGGGGTCTGTTGAGCAGAATTTGACGTTCGATCAGTAAATAGCGATGGAATATCTTCATAAAATCATCATCGACTGGAAAGGTTATTTCAATTGGCGATCCATCTTTTGTGTCCTGTCCAGGGATGGAACAAAGCCAAATGTTATTCTTAGTAGTCAAATGCTGACTTAGTAACAATCCCGAAATGTTTCGCCTTCGCATTGGTCGAAGCGCGAGAAGCCCAAGAGCAAGAGCGTCGCGGTATCGTGAAGCTTGGAGAATATTCGGTGATGAGTTCTCTGCCGCCAGCTGCTGCATGAATGACAGGCATGTCTGCCATATTTCACCCGGCGGCTTAATCCTGCCGTGTTTTTTGCGCGACGGAGTCGCTCGAAGTTGCATGTGCGCAGCAAGTTTTTTGAGCATATTTAGGTTGGATTTTGGCTCCATAACCCGAATCGCTTCAGCAAGGTCTGTAATCCTCGACGCGATCGTCTGAGAAGCGAGTCCTTGGTCCTCAAGTCGTCTAATGAATGATCGTAGAGTGTCTTCATCCAGCCTCTCACTCGGTTTCCTCGCAATTGGCCCTTCGAGTTTGTGTTCGCACTTGAGATGAAAAATCCATTTGCCATAGCCTTTTTGGACCTGAATTTTGGTGGCATCTGCCCAGTGCGCTCCTGCGCCATCTGGCTCAAGGAAATCCCCTTTGCTGATTGCGTCTCGCCATAGTTGTTGATCGAGTTCAGGCCACTGTTCAATTTTGACGGCTGTCGGTTGTGATTTGCTCACTTCTTACCTCCGAAAAACTGCAATGGGTCCATAAATGGAGGTTCTGCAGATAACCCACGACCCGAATTAGTTAACGGCTTGCGCCTATGTTGAATGATGACATCATCATAGAGATTGATCGCCGCTTGAGTTTCTGCGCCTGCGTAGTGGTTATAGGTTGTAGTCAGTGACTTGTGCCCCAGCACTTTCCGCACCACCTCGTAATAACCCGGCTTTGTGTCCAATA
>CAYNQW010000046.1:3142-11807 GCA_964399415.1 uncultured Hyphomicrobiales bacterium | reverse complement strand
GTTATGTGCTGCTGCCGGTGATTGGCCCTGAAGCCTTTAGCGCGATCACAACCGCTGGCAAATATGCCCATAACTATCTGTCTTTTGCTTTTATGGCTGGGCTGGCCTTGTCTTTCTTGCTGTGGGTTAAGCATAACATCCCGAGCAAAATTGACCTTGAGTGGTTGAAGGCTGGCGGCGGCATCTTGTCGAAAGGCGTGCACCCGCCTGCGCGGAAATTTAACGCTGGTCAGAAGATGATTTTCTGGATTGTGATGATCGGGGGGCTGTCTGTTTCCATGAGCGGCATTGCTTTGATGTTCCCGTTCCAGACCGCGATGTTTGCCAAAACCTTTGGCTTGCTGAATGTCATTGGCCTTGATCTGCCCACCAACCTGACCTTGCTTCAAGAACAACAGTTGAATCAGTTGTGGCACGCGATTGTCTCCTTGGTGCTGATGACCATCATCATTGCCCATATTTACATTGGATCGGTTGGCATGGAAGGCGCGCTCGATGCGATGAATTCCGGCAAGGTTGATCGCAATTGGGCAAAAGAACACCATAACCTTTGGGTTAAGGAAGTTGACGCGGCGGAAAAGTCGGGTAAGTCCTCGGCGCCGGCGGAATAACCAACATATAAGACAGGGCGTCATCTCCATGAGTTGACGCCCTTTTTCTGTATCTTCAAGGCAATAATAGGCACGGCAAAAATAGCATGGAGTAGGGCATGTTTTGGCCATTTACAGCGGTAATGAGCAAAAAAAACTTGTTGGATTTGCTGCATCACCTTTGCCGAATTTTTGACTGTTTCAAGCGAGCGGCGCTTCTCTTTTTTGTGATGATGGTGGCGCTGATTGGAAATGTGCCGGTTCATGCTTTTGAAACCTTCACCGCCCATGGCGGTCCGGTCAAAGGGCTTGCGTTATCGCCGAATGGTGAATGGATGGTCAGCGCGAGTTTTGATTATTCGGCGGTGATGTGGTCGGTGCCGAGTTATGAAGAAAAACTCACTTTGCTGGGGCATGACGCGGCGCTGAATGTCGCACGGTTTTCGCCTGATGGGCGATGGCTCGCGACCGGTGGTGATGATTATCAAATTCTGCTTTGGGATGTGGCAAGGCTTTTGATCGAAGGCGATCAGGTTGAGCCGGTGATTATCAAAGCGCATTTAGGGAAAGTTGTTGGACTGAATTTCTCTAAGGACAGCCAATATCTTGTGTCTTCCAGTTGGGATGGTTCAGCGCGCATTTGGGATTTGGAAAAAATCGACGATATCGCGGCGGCAGGAGGCGCTGTTGAAGACGCCTTGATCATGGCGCTTGAAGGTCATGATGGCCCCGTCAATGTCAGCCAGTTTTCTGATGATGGGCAATATCTTTACACCGCCGGATATGATGGCTTCATTCATTATTGGCGGCTTCAAGATCAAATGCTGTTGCGGTCGGTGATCAAAAACGGTTGGGGCGTCAATGTGATGCATGTTGACGAAGCGATGGGTGTTTTGGCCTATGGCTCGACCGATGGGGCAATGGTGATCCATGATTTGCGTAAAGATCAAGAATTGTTGCGGATGGGCGATGATCGGGTGCCGGTCTTGTCCATCACGGTCAGCCCTAATGGCGCTCAAATTGGCTTTGGCAACGCCAAAGGAATTGTCAAAATTGTCGATATGGCCAGCATGAGTTTGTTGCGTAATTTCAAAGCCGCCAATGGTCCAGTTTGGACGCTGTTGTTGATGCAGGAAGAGGGCGATATGGTGATTGGCAGTCTTGATGATCATATCACGAAATGGCAAATCACTGAATTTCCGCCGCATATTCTGATCACCCCAGGGCCAGACCGGCGGTTTCACCCCACCGAAGGGTTGAGCAATGGCGAGCGACAATTCGCTCGAAAATGTTCGATTTGCCACACCTTAAAACCAGATGGCAAACGCCGCGCAGGGCCGAGTCTTTATCAAGTGTTTGGCCGCAAAGCAGGAACCTTAGAAGGTTACCCTTATTCTGATGCGCTGCTGAAGTCTTCTATTATTTGGTCGCGGGAAACCATAGCCCAACTCTTCACCGATGGACCTGATGTGGTGACGCCGGGAACAAAAATGCCCATCCAGCGGATGAAAAATCAGCAAGATCGTGACGATTTGATTAACTATCTTGAAGAAAATACGCAATAAGACCTATGATTAGGAAAAGGAACGGAGATCATCATGAAGATATTTCTAATTAGTTCTGCAGTGGCGATTGCTTTTGCGATCGGTGCTTATTTTATTCTCACAACCATGGGGATGGATTCCGCTTCTGTCTATTCCGGTAGCGCCGTTCGGCTGTGAGGAATAACCGCGTTTTTCGCGTCACAATCACCGCATTGATCATGCTGGTTGGTTTCAGCCAGCATTTGGCTATGGCTGACCATGGCGCTCAGACTTACGCGCGTTCAGGCGCATCAGTGGTTAAGGTTCTGCCCACTTGGCCGGGGTATGATCGCCCGGGTTTTGGTGCGCCTGCAGGAACCGCGCCGGAAGGCAGCGGTGTTTTTCTCTCACCAAGTCTAACAAGGCAGGCAACGCGATATATCATCACTTCGGCTCATGTGGTGGGGGATGCCACTCGCATCGAAGTGGCGGATCTTCATGGCCAGCGGGTGGATGCCCGCTTGGTGGGAATAGATGCCCAATCGGATTTTGCTCTCATTGAAACGCAAGATTTAACCGGGCTTTCGATTGCGATCACCTCAAGGCAAGCGCCAATGATTGGAAGTCATGTCTGCGCCTTGGGCAATCCCTTTGGGCTTGGCAATAGCCTGTCTTGCGGGGTGGTATCAGCGGTAAACCGCAAGGCAGGGTTTCAGCCGATCGAAGATTTTATTCAAACCGATGCGGCGGTGAACCCAGGGATGTCTGGCGGGGCTTTGGTGGATGCGGAAGGGCATTTGATCGGCATGATCAATGCGATCTTTACAAAGCAGGCGGATATTGACGCTGGGGTGAATTTTGCCATCTCAACGGATTTGTTGTTGGATGTGCTGAAGACATTATCGCCTGAATTTTGCCGCTCTCCAGATTCATCACCATTATTATCATCGTGCGAATAGAGTAGGAAAAACCTTTTCAACCGATGCCTTGGCGGTGATAAACTAGCCAAATAGGCAGATGCTGAGGAGGGGGGAAATGGCGTCGCTTGCGACCATACCGCTGGAAAAATTGCCCGTTATTTCCGTTGATCTGGAAACCACAGGCTTGCGCCCAAAACAAGATCGCATTGTTCAAATCGGAGCAAATGATCCATGGGATGAAGCCCTGCACCTTGATCAATTGGTTAATCCCGGGGTACCCATACCGTCGTCCAGCACCGCTATTCACCATATTGATGACGCCCGCGTGGCGGGGGCTGAAACGCTTCCGCTTATCTTGCCGCAGCTAAAATCCATCATCGGGCAGAAGGTCATCATAGGGTTTAATATTGGTTTTGACCTTGCGGTGCTTAATCACGAAGCCGAGCGCCATGGGTTGGAATGGGATTGGTCGGCGGCGCTTTGCTTGCGGCAATTGGGAACAATTGCGCTGGGCGCTGAAACCATGTTGGTGATGGGCGATTTGGATGCTTTGGCAGGTCATTACGGCATTTCTGTTCAAGATCGCCACACGGCTTTAGGCGATGCGTTGATCACGGGGCGCATATATCGCGCGATGTTGCCTGATCTTAAGAAGCGCGGGATCATCACGCTTGCGGATGCGTTGCGCGCCTTGTCGGCTTTGGATGATGTGCGGATGGCCGCGGTTCGAGCAGGCTGGGTTGATATCGCGGCAAGCCTTGGCCAGCCGATGCTTAATAAAGCGATTGAACGCATTGACCCTTACCCTTATCGCCACCGAATTGGTGAGATCATGTTGAAACCGCCGATCATTATGCCGCCGGACGCGACAATATCGGAAGCGGCGGTTCAAATGCAGAAAGATAAAATTGATTGCGTGTTCATCGGCGGGTCTGCGGGAGAAGTCATCGGGATTGTGTCCGAACGTGACCTTGTTCATACCATGGCGCTGTCGTTGAAAGAGGTGCCTCATGCCCGCACCATCCCGCTTGAAAAAGTGATGTCGAGTCCCGTTATTACGGTCAATGAACGGGATTTCATGCATGTGGCGCTGGGTCGGATGAGCCGTCTGGACATCCGCCATCTTGGTGTGGTGGATGAAACTGGGCGTTTTGTAGGGTGGATTTCCACCCGAGAGTTGATCCGCCAGCGTTCCACCGCCGCCATGGTGATTGGCGATCAATTGGGCAGCGCGACCTCTGGTCACGATATGGCAAACGCGCTTAATGCCTTGCCAATGTTGGCCAATTCCTTGCTTTCAGATGGGGTTAGCTGCCATGACATCGCCGCGGTTATCAGCGGTCAATACCGTTCGGCTTTGAGCCGTGCGGCGGCTTTGGCAGAAGATCACTTGCGGGAGGAAGGGCGGTCACCGCCGCGCCCCTATGCCGTTCTTGTGTTGGGTTCTGCGGGGCGTGGGGAAAGCCTGTTGGCGGCCGATCAAGATCACGCCATCATTTATGGCGATGACAGCGAGGCCATGGAAAACCAAAACCCGCAAGCGGTGGAGGATTATTTCTTAAGTCTTGGCGGATTAATCGCCGATCATTTGGACGAGGCGGGTATTCCATATTGCAAGGGCAAGGTCATGTCGAGTGAGCCAAAATGGTGCCGATCTCGAAGCGGTTGGCGGCATGCCATTTCCTCATGGGTTAAACATGGCCGCCCTGACGATTTGCTGAGCGTTGATATCTTCTTTGATTGCGAGGCGGTGTATGGAGACTTGGCGATTGCACAAGATTTGTTCCATGCCATGCGAGGGAAAGCCATTCGGCGTCCAGATTTTCTCAAACAATTGGCGGGTAATATTGGCAATCATCACGCGGGCAAAACGTTTTTTGGCGGGATCAAAACCGAAGATGGGCGGTTTAACATCAAGCAATACCTGTTGTTGCCATTGATCGAAACGTTACGGGTTTTAGCCATTTCGCGTGGGATCGGGGCGCGGTCAAGTTCAGGGCGTGCCGCCGCGTTGCACCAAACCGGCACCGTGCCTTCGGAAGTGCCGCAACTGGCTGAAGATATTCATTTTTGCCTGAAACTGGTGTTGCGGCAACAAATTGCCGATATCGCCTCAGGCCTTGCGCCAAGCACCAAGATTGAACTTGATGTGATGAACAACACAGAAAAACAAGTGCTGAAATCCATTCGTGGTCGTGTTGGTCTGTTGCAAGATATCTTGCAAGATTGTTTGTTTTAACTTGAGCGTCATCGCTTTATGCTGATGGTCTGATATTCTTTTCCGGCAGCCCCATAGAAAGACGCACCATGCCGATCACCCCATCGACAACGGATCACCACGCATCCCCGGCGCAACCGAGTTTAGGGTATTTGGTGCTGATCGCATTCACCATTTCCACCGTGGCGCTGGCGACAGATGTGATGTTGCCCGCGATGAGCCTGATCAGCCACCATTTTGCTTTGCAAGACATGAACGACTCGCAATATGTGGTTTCAACGTTTTTTGCAGGTTTTGCCCTTGGGCAATTGGTGGTGGGGCCATTATCAGACAGTTATGGCCGCCGTCCGGTAATCATCTGGGGATATATATTGTTCTTGATGGGATGCGTCTTGTCGATTTTTGCCTTTACTTGGGAAATGATGCTCATTGGCCGCGTGCTCCAAGGGCTAGGAGCGTCCGCGCCGCGCATTGTTTCGGTTGCGATTGTTCGTGATGAATATAAAGGCCGCGTCATGGCGCGGATCATGTCGGTGGTCATGGCGGTGTTTATCATTGTGCCAGCCTTATCACCAGCCCTAGGTCAGGGGATGATTTACATTGGCGGGTGGCGAGCGGCGTTTTTTGGATTGGTGATCGTCGCCTTACCAACAATGCTGTGGTTTATGGTGCGTATGCCTGAAACCCTTGCCCAAGATCGCCGCCGGCCTTTTTCGATTGGCTCTATCCTTAGCGGCTTGGTGGTGATTTTCAAAACACGCGTGACGATGGGGTATACTTGGGCGAGCGGTTTAGCCTTTGGGTTGTTCCTTGGCTATCTCAGCACCGCTCAACAAATTTTCCAAATCACCTATAAAACGGGTGATCTTTTCGCGCTGTATTTTGGATTGGCGGCGTTATCCATTGGCGGCGCGTCTTTCTTCAATTCGCGGCTGGTCATGTGGCTAGGGATGCGGCGGTTAAGCCATATGGCCGTCATGGGGTTAAGCCTATGGTCAGCGGGTTTCTTAATCTTAATGTCTCAATGGTTAGGCGGCGTGCCTGAGTTTATGGTTTTCATGGTTTGGCTGTTGATCGCTTTTTTCTGCATTGGCATCATGTTTGGGAATTTGATGGCATTGGCCATGGAACCTTTGGGGAGTTTTGCGGGTCTTGGCTCGGCGTTTGTGGGGGCATTATCAACAATCATTTCCCTGCCGTTGGGATGGATGATCAGCCATGCTTATGATGGGACGGTTTATCCATTGGTGACAGGGTTTGCTATCCTTGCCATCGCCGCGTGGTTGGTGATGGTTTGGACAGATTGGGGGCGTGAGGCAAAAACGTCATGAAGGGCGAGGGGTGATCATGTTCACAAAGATCAAATTCAAAAGGCATTCAAATTATCAACTGTGTTTGCATCGCGTTATCTTGCTAGGGATTGCCATATTCATGGTGGCCTTTCAGGCTGTCCTGCCAATCCCCGCAAAAGCAAATGCCAATGATGAAGCGGTTGAAGCAATGGGTGAATATCTGATGTTTCAAGATTACCTGTCAGGGGTCATTCGCCCAGAACAAATTGATCAATCCATCTTTGAAGCGGTGGCGTTTATTGACACCCGCACGGATGATCAATTTCAGGCCAGTTCTATCCCGGGGGCAATCCATATTGAATGGCGTGAGGTGATTGATCGGATTGACGAGATACCTCAAAACCAGAAAACAATTTTATTCTGCAACACCGGGGTGTTGTCGGCGCAGGCAGTCTTTGCCTTGCGGGTCGCGGGTTACGATAACGTCTTAGTGCTGCAAGGCGGGTTTGAAGGATGGCAAGAAAACGCCGCCTATAAACCGTAAGAATAATCCGCCTTAAACAGGGGTGGGGGTGGCGTTGAAGGCTGGCACGCTTAAGCAGGCTTCAAGCCCGCCAAAATCTTCAATCTTTTGCCGCTGATCCGCAAAGGCCAATTGATTAATGGCATCGGGGTCGCAAATCTCAAGCAACCGCCGATGGCCTTCTTGCAGAGCGTCTTGATGCGCGGCAAGGGTGGATTGCGCCAGATCGTGATTTTCATCAGGGTCATCATCCAGATTAAATAATTGCGGCGCGTATCCCGCATAGGCAATGTATTTCCAACACGACCAAACCACCATGAAAAATCCAGTATTGGCGCCGCCATCATGATATTCGCTAAACAGCGTGCGGTCATGATCTGGCGGGTGATTGACGGTGTGAATCAAATTATGCCCGGGCCAATCCGCGGGGGGATTAAGGCCTGCCCAAGCAAGCGCCGTCGCCGGAATATCGAGCAAATGCGCCGGTTCTTTGCGATATTGGCCTTGGGGGATGCCCGCGCCGGCAATAATCATCGGCACAGCGACCGATCCTTCATACATGGCCATCTTGGTCCAGAAACCGTGATCGCCCAAAAGTTCGCCATGATCGGAAGTGTAGATAATCAACGTGTTTTCCGCTTGACCTGAATCTTCAAGCGCTGCCAGCACTTTGCCTAAACAAGCGTCCATGAAACTAACCAAGCCGAAATAAGCGGCCCTCGCTTCGCGCGCGCGTTCAGGGCTGAAATAATCGTCATAATCATAGAAATCACGCAAGGTGTTTAACGCTGGATGATCGTGAAGTGTGGGTATCGCCTCAGGCATGGTTGCGGGGTCATACAGCGATAAATAATCTTCCGGCGCAATCAAGGGATAATGAGGGCTAACAAAAGACACGAAACCTGCAAAAGGCGTGTAATTGTCTTTTTTTGAGCCTAACCATTTCACCGTTTCTTGGGTGATGGCGCGGTCGTAATCGGTATAACTGGACGCGCCGCCCCCGACTTCTTCTGCCAATTCAGCGGCGGCATCAAATGGCGGAGGGTTATCTCTGATCAGACCAATGGGCCAGCCCCGTTCGCCAACAATATGCATCGGTAAAATTTCTTGGCTGAAGCCGTTATCCAACCGCCCGGAATGAAAATGCAACTTGCCGATGGAGGTGGTCTCATAGCCTGCGTCGCGCAGATGATGCATCCAGCTTTTCGGTTGCCCATTATAGGCCGAAGCGCTGTCCCAAAACCTATTTTGGTGAACGTAAGTGCCGCAAGCCAATGCCGCCCGTGCAGGAACGCACATCGGCGATGGCGTATAAGCCCGGGAAAATTGCGTGCCCTTGGCGGCCAACGCATCAAGATGGGGTGTTTGAACCAGTCCATTGGACAGCATCCCCATGGCATCAAAGCGATGCTCATCAGAAATAATAACCAAAAGGTTTGGTGCTGTCGTCATGCCTCCATCATGGGTGGAGATCAACCAAAGATCAAGTCGATCTTCCGGATGGCAGGAGGAGGGCTATTTGTTTAATTCGTTTTCCAAAAGGGCTGAAAGTGGATTTTCAGGATCAAGGGCGGATAGCAGTTTTCGCCAATAGATTTC
>CAYNQW010000046.1:0-3042 GCA_964399415.1 uncultured Hyphomicrobiales bacterium | reverse complement strand
CGCCAAGATTGATCAGCGAGCGAACCAGCATCACCCAGCGTTCGCGGTTTTCTTGAACAGACGCGTCAAACAATTCTTCTTCGAGATTGGCCACCATATTGGCAATATCCGCTTGCGTTGGCGGCTCAGCAATTGAAGGCGTGGTCGCGGGCAAATAATCATCAGGGTTAACCCCAACGCGATTGGCCGCATCGGTGATGACATTAACCACCGCCGGGAAAATTTCACTGCCTTTCAGGTCTTCCGCCAAGGGTGACCAAATCGCCAAAGCACCGAAATCATCTCCCGATTGACTCAGATACAACCCCTTCAAATAACGCCCACGCCAATCGTTCGGCGCTTCGGCGAGGCCATCTTCGATCCAAGCCAAGGCGCGAGTGGTAACAATTCCATCCGATTGCCGCGTTAATGCTTCACCGATCATGGCTTTCAAGAGTGGGTTACCTGTTTGGCGTAAAATAGCCTTGAGGGTGTTGATTTCAGTATCAGAATCACCCGCCACCGCGGCGGCATCCGCAAGGCGAAATTGCGCTTCTATATTGTCAGGATCATCAGCAACGGCTTGACGCGCGGCTTGAAGCGCGGCGAGGTTTTCATCTTCGGCATTGGCTTGCTGTTGTTTGGCTTGGGCAAGTTCATCAACGCGCAGATGCAGAGGCCGGTCGGGCAGACCAAATGATCCGAAAGAGGCGTAGAGCCCTAGGCTTGATGCCATGGCCAGCACCACAATCCCGCCCATGATGGTTTTGATACGGCCACTTGCCAACCGCATCCATGGCCGGATCAGGATTGCCATGCTTGAGATCATAAGGATGCCCATGGCCAGCAAACTGGAGATGCTTGCGCTGGTCATTGATCTTTCCTTTCGTCCGCTTCGTCTTCATGGTGCTGTTTCCGTCTTGATAAAAAGACGATGCCGATGCCCAATCCCAGTATCGCAAAAGGCGCGATCCATAAAAGATAGGTCGATGACGTCAGCGGCGGGTTGAGCAGAACATAATCGCCATAGCGTTGCCGCAAAAAAGCGATGATATCGTCATCAGATTTACCGGCTTCAATATCGCGTCGGATCAGGCGACGCAAATCTTGAGCAAACGGCGCGTCACTGTCATCAATGGATTGGTTTTGGCAAACCAAACATCGCAATTGCAACGATAGGTCTCGGGCGCGTTGTTCTAGTCGTGGGTCATCAAGCCGTTCTTCCGGCGTCAGGGCAAAGGACGGTGAGCCGCTTTGCATGGCCAGCATCAAGACCGCGATGAATGTGATGATCTTAACGCGCCAAATTCTGCTCATGACCCCAGCGCTCTTTCAATCGCCTGACCAAGTTTGCCTTTTAAGTCCGATGCAAAGACAGGCCCTTGCTGGTGATGCAGTATCATGCCATCTGGCGCGATGATAAAGGTTTCAGGCAAGCCATGGACGCCCAGTTGGATGCTGTAATTGCCCTCAAGATCACGCGCCAACGCCTGATAAGGATTGCCGAATTGCTCTAAGAACAACGCTGCGTCTTCAGGGTTGTCGCGGTAATTGATGCCAATCACGGGCAACGCTTCTGACATAACCTCGATTGAGGACGCTTCCAGTTTGCAAGGGCCACACCAAGAGGCGAAAATATTAATCGCGTAAGCCTTGCCTTGATAATCAGCAAGCGCGATGGTGCCGTTGCCTTCAAATTTAGGCAGGGTCAGATCAGGCACCGGCGCGTTGGTCATGGAAAAGCCAATGGCTTTGGTGTCGCGCGTGCCTTCAGAAGAAGCGCTCAGCATGACATAAGCCACCGCGACAATGGCGATAAAAACTGCCAAGGGAAGAAAACGCATCCATCTTGTCATGATGTTTTCTCTTTTTGGCCGCGCGCCATGGCCAATAATCCGCCCAGCGCCATCAAACTTGCGCCGCCCCAAATCCATGACACTAGCGGCTTGTCGTAAAGACGAAGGGTATAGCCGCGTTCGGCATCGCCATCCCCAAGCACGGCATAGGCATCACCAGACAGTCTTGGCCGAATGGCGGCTTCGGTGGTGGTGGTGCCAGATACAGGATAAAAGCGAATTTCGCTGATGATCGTGTCGATCACCGCGCCTTGTTCATCCAGCAGGCTGATCGTCGCGGCGGTGGATGAATAATTAGGCCCCTCTATCGGCATCACGCTTTCAAGGCGGTAGGTTTTATTACCAGCGGTTAAGACATCACCGGGAAAGGCGCGCTCAATGGTTTCTGATTCAAAAAAACTTGCGCCAGCCGCGCCAAGAATAAACACCGCCGTCCCAAGATGCGCTAGATTCATCCCCCAGCGTGATAGTGGTATCCCAACAAGACGCCGCCAAGCAAGGGCGCGATCTTGCCGATGGAAGCCTGCCGTCATGATCAAATCTGTCACCACCCCGCCGATCAACCAAAAGGCCAGCCCAAGGGTTGCCGCCGCGGTCATGCTGAAATCATCAATGATCAGAATGGATAAAATCATGGTCAGCGCAACAAGACCAAGGGCAGGAAACATCCGAATAATGACTTGCCGCCCATCGGCGATCCGCCATGCCATTAACGGCGCAACCGCCATGATCACCACCATGATTCCCATCATTGGCGCGAAGGTGGCGTTGTAAAAAGGCGCACCAACCGAAATCCTTGCCCCGTTCCAAGCCTCCAAGGCCAAAGGATAAAGCGTGCCGATTAACACCGTCGCGGTCGCCACCACCAGCAACAGGTTATTCGCCACAAGAGCCGTTTCACGGCTGATCAATCGCGACTGATCTTTCGAAGTCAGTCGATCCCCACGAAGGGCAAAAAGCAGCAAGGGCGCACCAATGCTCACCACCAGCATGGCCAAAATGACCATCCCCCGTGCCGGATCACTGGCAAAAGAATGCACAGAGGTGAGCAATCCGGATCGGACGATAAAGGTTCCTAACAGGCTTAACGCAAAGCCCAAAATGGCGAGCAACACGGTCCATGTTTTGAATGTATCGCTTTTTACCACGACAATCACCGAATGGATCAAAGCGGTCGCCACCAGCCACGGCATCAGCGAGGCGTTTT
>CAYNQW010000045.1:0-11819 GCA_964399415.1 uncultured Hyphomicrobiales bacterium | reverse complement strand
TGTCATCCTATGAAATCATGCTGTCGGAATCCCAAGAACGGATGCTGGTGATCCTCAAGCCTGACGCAACGGAAAAAGCCAAAGCCATTCTCGACAAATGGGATCTTGATTTCGCCACCATCGGCACGGTGACTGAAACAGGGCGTTTGGTGTTGATGAAGGATGGCGAAACTGCCGCTGATATTCCGCTTGCGCCGCTGGTCGATGACGCCCCTGAATATGATCGCCCTCATGCCGACACGCCTGCAAAACCCGTGCTGAACAGTTCGGATTTGGCCGTTGATATGCCGTTAAAAGATGCTTTATTGACTCTTTTAGGCTCACACCATCTGTGCAGCCGCCGTTGGATTTGGGAGCAATATGATCGCGATGTGATGGCGGATACCGTTGCCGCTTCCACGGGGGATGCCGCGCTTGTTCGCGTCCATGGCCTTAAGCGAGGCCTAGCCATCAGCACCGATTGCACCCCCCGTTACGTCAAGGCTGATCCTGTGACTGGCGGCAAACAAGCGGTGGCCGAATCTTTCCGCAATATTTGCGCTTGTGGGGCAACACCATTGGCGGTGACCAATAACCTGAATTTTGGCAATCCCGAAAAGCCAATCATCATGGGGCAAATCACCGGCTCAATCACTGGCATGGGTGAAGCCGCGAAAGCCTTAAACACGCCGGTGGTTTCAGGCAATGTCTCGCTCTATAACGAAACCGATGGAAACGCCATTAACCCTGCTCCTGTCATTGGCATGGTTGGCGTGATCGACGATGTTGATGCCGCGGTGGGAATTGGCCTGACCACCGCTGATCGTGACCTTGTGGTGATCGGCCAACATCCTGAAGAACATGACGGATGGCTGGGGTGTTCGGTTTATGCCGATATACTCTCGACCAATCCTGACGCAGCCCCGCCGCCGGTTGATCTGGATGCAGAAAAAAGTCACGGCGCCTTTATTCAAGCGGCTATTGCTAAAGGTCAAATCACCGCTTGCCACGATGTTAGCGATGGTGGGTTATTGCCTGCTTTGGCGGAAATGATCATGGCGGGCGGGCATGGCATCTCTCTTACGCTGCCAGCCAAAGCCGGTCATGGCTGGGCGTTTGGTGAAGACCAAGGCCGCTATATTGTCGAGACTGATGACCCAGACGCGTTGATCGCCAGCGCAAAAGCCGTTGGCATTGACGGGCAAAAAATTGGCCGCAGTATATCTGCGCGGGAATTGAAATCTGACGACGGAATGGTTATTTCTTTAGAAGAACTGAAAACAGCCTATGAAAACGGTCTCCCCGCGATCATGGCTAGACGATCGTAAAGAGAGAATTGCTATGGCTATGGAAGCGCAAGACATTGAACGCCTGATCAAAGAAGCGTTGCCCGAAGCGAAAGTCACCATTACCGATTTACGCGGCGATGGTGATCATTACGCTTGCCATGTGGTGGCTAAAGAATTCCGTGGCAAAACCCGCATTCAACAACATCAAATTGTATATGAAGCCCTTGGCGGGCGTATGGGCGGCGAATTGCATGCCCTCGCGCTCCAGACCACTCCAGCCGATGAGGACTAAGTGATGGATCAACAAACGAAAGACCAAATTTCAACCGAAATTGCTAGCCAAGATGTGGTGCTGTTTATGAAAGGCACCCCTGTCTTTCCGCAATGTGGCTTTTCGGCTGCTGTTGTGGGTGTGTTGTCGCATCTTGGGGTCAAATTTCGCGGCGTCAATGTGCTGGAAGATGACGCGGTGCGTGAAGGCATCAAAGAATACACCAATTGGCCAACCATCCCTCAACTTTATGTCAAGGGTGAGTTTATTGGTGGGTGCGATATTATTCGGGAAATGTACGAAACCGGCGAATTGATCGAATTGCTGAACACCCGCGGGGTTGATGTTAATCCTCAGCCGCTTGACAGTTAATCGGCTAACATCTCGTAAGTATTCCAGTCGGTCTTAACGGCGATTTGATCATAAAGGCCGCGAGCACGGTAATTGTTATCGCGGGTGATCCAACGCATCACAGGCCAACCATTTTCTTTGGCCTTTGCTTTGAGCGCGATGAACAGCGCCTCACCTGCCTTCTGTCCTCGTGCTGCCGGATCTACAAAGAGATCATCCAGAAATCCTATTTCCGTGCCGCGCAAAGGGCTTGGCATCGCGCGGTAATGGGCAAGACCGATGAGTTTTCCTTGATCCGCTGCCACTATCCCTGTCACAGGATGAGATGGATTCATCAGCCATGACCATGTCTGGGCTATGCCGCTTTCGGTTAACGCCACTTGATAATGATCGGCGTAACCGTGATAGAGCGCAAGCCAAGCGTCATAGTGATCGGGCTGAAGATTATTGACGGCGATGGTCGTCATGGAATGCGTCCTAAAGCTGTTGCGGTTGCATGAATTCAGTTTACTTGAAGCACCAAAGACTGGCAATCTCATGCCATGGAAATGTCACCTCGCACATGGCTTTTAATGATGCTTCTTGGATTGATCTGGGGAGGCACTTTCTTTTTATCGGAAATCTTATTGCTGGAAATGACGCCGTTTCAGATCGTCTTTCATCGCGTCAGCATCGCCGCCGTCATCATGCTGATCTATATCACCTTGCGCGGCAAACGCTTACCAAAGGACAGACATTCTTGGTTTGCGTTGGCGATTATGGGATTGCTCAACAACGCCATCCCGTTTTCAGCAATTGTCTTTGGCCAGCAGTATATAACAGGTGGCCTTGCGGCTATTCTCAATTCAACCACCGCCTTTTTTGGCGTTATCTTGGCGGGTGTCTTTTTCCAAGATGAACGGCTGACCTTGCGGCGACTTCTTGGCGTTATCATGGGCATCCTTGGGGTGGCGATTATTATCGGGATAGACGCGCTGTCAAATCTCTCGCTGACCAGCATCGGGCAATTGCTGATTATCGTGTCCTCCATCAGTTACGCTTTCGCTGGCATCTGGGGACGCTTGCAAGTGAAAAACCTTGGCGTGGAGATCACCGCAACGGGGATGTTAATTTCCAGCAGTGTTTGGATGCTGATCCTTGCGACCTTGGTGGAAGGGTTTCCCCTCGAAATCCTATCGCTACGCTCAACCGCCGCGATATTAACCTTTTCAATTGTTTGCACCGTTATTGCTTATCTGCTTTATTTTGCAATTTTATCGGCGGCTGGAGCGGCCAATCTCACGCTGGTGACGATTATTATTCCGCCCTTTGCGCTGATGCTTGATGCTTTCGCTCTTGGGGAATGGGTCACGGGTCAGCAATTGCTGGGGTTTGCCATCATCGCATCAGGGTTGCTGGTGATCAGCGGCAAATTAAACTTCAGGAAATAACGCGATCATCCCACCAAACAAAAAGGGCAACCGAAGTTGCCCCTTTCCAAAAATTGCTCGGCAATTGCGAAGATTAACGTGAGTAATATTCGATGACAAGGTTCGGTTCCATATGAACCGGATAAGGCACATCAGCCAATTCAGGCACAGACGTCATGCTGCCCCGCATTTTGGCTTCATCCACGGTCAAATATTCAGGAATATCACGCTCTGGTGAAGCCATGGCTTCCATCACCTGAGGGATAGTCCGTGACTTTTCTTTCAATTCAACAATGTCGCCCACTTTGATCATCGCGGATGGGATGTTAAGGCGGCGGCCGTTGACGAGAATATGGCCATGGCTGACCAATTGACGTGCGGCAAAGACGGTTTGGGCAAATTTCATACGATAGACCAGCGCATCAAGGCGGCATTCCAGAATCCCGATCAGGTTCTGGCCTGTGTCACCACGGCGGCGAACGGCTTCATCGTAGTATTTGCGGAATTGTTTTTCGCCGATATTGCCGTAATAGCCCTTGAGTTTCTGCTTGGCCATGAGCTGCACACCATAATCGGTTGGTTTACGGCGGCGCTGACCATGCTGGCCGGGGCCATATTCACGGGCATTAACAGGAGACTTCGCGCGACCCCAGAGGTTCACGCCAAGACGACGATCGATTTTATGCTTAGACGAATGACGCTTATGGTCAGATTTCGGTGCCATTTCTGGACTCCATTTGCTGTTGTTTTTGCCCCGGTAGTGCCATTATGGCCGGGTCGAAAGGCAAGGTGCGAACACAATCCAGAAGACCACTTTCCCGAGAATTGATCAGGGTTTAGTAATTTTCAGCCTTGATGTCAAGCGTAACCGCCAAAAACAGCGCATTATTTCGAGGCATTGCCTATGCGCTTAAGCGCCTTCACGATGCCATGCAGAGTGTTAACATCCTGCTCCGTCAAATCCGCGCGAGTCAACATCGCCTTAATGTTCCGCATGACCACTGGCTGCATATCAGGCGTGCCAAAAAAACCGCCCTCAGCAAGGGCTTTCTCAAGGGTATCAAAAAAGAATTGCTTATCCTGCGATGCCGCGGCAGGCCATGGCGGCACGGTTTCTTCAGCAGTGTCCATCATTGCAACCATGCGGCATTCCCACCCCATCAACAACACCGCTTGCGCTAAGTTTAATGATGAAAAAGCGGGATTAAGAGGCACCGTGACAACGATATCGGCAAGGGCGACTTCATCATTATCCAAGCCAGATCGCTCAGCGCCAAACAACAAGGCTGTTCGTCCACCTTGACGAGCGTGTTCAATCAACCGTTGAGCCGCGTCACGCGGGGATAAAGTTTCTTTTGCCATGCCGCGCCGCCGTGCGGTGGTTGCGGCAATCAACGTAAAAGGCGCGGCGGCATCTCGGGTGGTGTCATGCAGACAAGCGGTTTCCAAAAGATCAAGGCCACCAGAAGCCATGGCATCAGCCGCTGGATTCGGCCAACCATCGCGGGGCGCCACCAAATGCAGGTTTGATAACCCGCAATTTTTCATGGCGCGCGCGGATGCACCAATATTTTCGCCCATTTGCGGGTGTGACAGGATGACATCTGGCAGCAACGTGATCCAGTCGCCATCAGTTTCAGTGGTTCCTGAAAACGTGCCTGCCATTATTCTGCCGGTGCGGTGACGCCATCTTTGAACAATTTCCACGTCATCGCATCTGCCAAGGCCATGACCGAAGCGTCAATAATATTGGTTGAAACCCCCACCGATGTCCAATCATGCCCCGCTTTATCGCGGCATTCGATTAAGACGCGCGTGACAGCATCGGTGCCGCCCTGTTCATTCGAACTTTGCAGGATACGCACTTTATAATCGACCAAGGACACCCCAGACAATTGCGGATAAGCCCGGATCAATGCCTTACGGATCGCGGTATCCACGGCGTTGACAGGCCCGTTGCCCACCGCCGCTTCATGAAACGCCTGTTGGCCGACCCTAACCGTGACCGTGGCTTCTGATTCGACCACCAAGTCACCCTTAGCGTTGAACCGCCGTTCATCCATGACGCGAAACCGGCCAATGACAAAATAATCCGGCACTTCCCCGAGCGCACGGCGCACCAGCATTTCCATACTGGCTTCAGCGGTATCAAAAGCCCAGCCGTTAAATTCCTTTTCTTTGACATCGCTGATCAAAGCATCCAAGCGGCTATCGTTTTTATCGACGGCAATGCCAAAATCTTCAAATCGCGCCAGAAAATTAGCCTTTCCCGATTGATCGGAAACGATATATTCGCGCGAATTGCCAACCGTTTCAGGGGGGATATGCTCGTAAGTGCGCGGATCTTTTTGCGCCGCCGACGCATGAAGCCCGCCTTTATGGGCAAAAGCGGCATCCCCAACATAAGGCGCGTGATGGTTGGGCAACCGATTGATGCGGTCATCCAATAGCCGCGACAATGATTTCAGTTTCACCAAACGCTCAACCGGAATGCCTGTTTCATAGCCATATTTCAGCATCAAGTTGGGGATCAAGGTGATCAAATTAGCATTGCCGCAACGTTCCCCAACACCGTTGATTGTGCCTTGCACTTGCCGAGCACCAGCGATAACCGCGGCGATAGAATTGGCCACCGCAAGACCACAATCGTTATGGCAATGGATGCCTATATTTGCTTGGGGTAGAGCCGATTTCACGGCGGTCACTGCCGCTGTAACTTCTTCCGGCATTGCCCCGCCATTTGTGTCACAAAGGACAATCCATTCAGCACCGCCATCAAAGGCGGCCTTTGCCGCCGCCAAGGCATAATCAGGGTTATTCTTAAAACCATCAAAGAAATGCTCGCAATCAAACATGGGCAGGCGACCGCGATCTTTCACCGCTTCGATGGAAGAGGTGATCATCTCCAAGTTTTCTTCAAGCGATACCCCAAGCGCGGTTTCGACGTGAAAATCCCATGTCTTCCCCACCAGACAAGTGCTGTCGGTTTCAGCATCCATCACCGCCACCAAGCCCGGGTCATTCGACGCCGAGCGACCACCACGGCGGGTCATGCCAAAGGCAACGGATTTTGCGGATTTAAGCGCGGGAAAGTCTTTGAAAAATTCATTATCAGTGGGGTTTGCGCCAGGCCAACCGCCTTCGATAAAATCAATCCCCATTTCATCAAGCGCACGGGCAATGGCAATCTTATCAGCAACGGAAAAATCAATGCCACGCGTCTGCGCGCCATCACGAAGCGTTGTATCAAAGAGCCAGATGCGTTCACTAGCCATGGGTTTATTCCTTCATGCGATCAAATTAATGAATGGGCATCTATAGCCCAGAAACGAGAAAAGGGGAAGTCAGGCCTTAATCTTGTATTAAATCCGCCGCCATATCGTCCCTTCAGGGCCATCTTCCAAGGCAATGCCATTTGCCATCAGATCATCACGGATGCGATCCGCTTCGACGTAATCTTTGCGTGCCTTTGCTTCGTTTCGGGCGGTGATAGCAGCATTAATATCGACATCATCATCACCCGCACCGCCTTGAAACCATGCCGAAGACTCGGCTTGAAGCAAGCCCATCAGTCGCGCCGACATTTTGAGATTTGCCGCCGCTTGAGCATCTCCTTTATTGGCCTGCCGTGCCAATTCGTGCAATCTTGCAAGCGCGTTGGGGGTGTTCAAATCATCGCCTAGCGCAGAAAGCACGCCATCATCAACCGCGCCTTCCTCAGTTGCGTTCGCCGCGGCACGGTACAGCGTGTCGAGGGCTGATTTGGCCTCTGCCACACCAGCCATGGAAAAATCTAGCGGCGCGCGGTAATGCGCGGTCATCAGCGCGTAACGCATCGCCTCCCCAGGGTATTTTGCCAAAACATCCGCCACACGGGTGAAATTGCCCAAGGATTTGGACATTTTCTCACCATCAACCGTGACATAACCATTATGCATCCAAAAACGCGCCATCATTGCTGTGCCATGGGCGCAACGAGATTGGGCAATCTCATTTTCATGATGCGGAAAAATCAAATCAAGCCCGCCGGCGTGAATATCAAATTCTTCACCCAGATAAGCCGCGCTCATGGCGGAACATTCAATATGCCAACCCGGGCGGCCACGTCCCCAAGGGCTTTGCCATCCCGGTTGATCGTCACTCGAAGGCTTCCACAGGACAAAATCTGAAGGCTCACGCTTGAACGGCGCGACTTCAACCCGAGCGCCAGCGATCAATTCATCAAGACTACGGCGCGACAATTGCCCATAATCAGCCATGCTGCTGACATGAAACAGCACATGGCCTTCGGCTTCATAAGCGTGGCCTTTTTCGATCAAGGTGCTGATCATGGTAATCATAGCATCAATATGCTCAGTCGCGCGCGGCTCAATATCAGGCGACATCGCCCCAAGAGCGGCGCAATCATCGTGAAAGGCCTTTGTGGTCTCTTCGGTCAGTTGCCGGATCGACACCCCTTCTTCGGCGGCGCGAGCGTTAATTTTGTCATCAACATCCGTGATATTGCGAACATAAGTAACCTTCGGGAAATGATGGCGCAACACCCGCACCAGCACGTCAAACAACACCACGGGTCGCGCGTTGCCAACGTGAATGCGATCATAAACCGTGGGGCCGCAGGCGTAGATGCGGATATGCTGATCGTCAATAGGGATAAAGGCTTCTTTGGATCGCTTCAGGGTGTTGTGAAAAAACAATTCAGCCATCACGCCGCCTCACCTCTCAGTCGCGCGAGAATACGATCCCGACCCATGACGGGCAGAACACCGCTAAGTTCTGGCCCCGCTTTCTGACCGGTTAAAGCCAAACGCAAAGGCATAAAAACAGCCCTGCCCTTTTCACCTGTTTGATCCATGATGGCTTTCGTCCATGCGCCCCATGTGTCTTTCGTTAATTCGCCTTCGGGCAAGCACGTTATGGCGGCATCCATCACAGCCCCTTCTTCGACGATAGGGGTGATGGGTTGGGTGGCGACCTCAAACCATATCTTAGCATCGTCAATGCGGGCAATATTGCCGCGCACCGCTTCCCAGAACATCGCCCCGCCCTGAACCTCGAGCGCGGTCAAGTGATCTGCCACATCAGCGTAATCAAGCGCGCCAATAATGCGGCTATTGATCATCCGCAATTCTTCAGGATCAAACCGAGGCGTGGCACGCCCAAAACGGCTGATATCAAACCCTTCAACGACGTCTGCCATGGATTGGCGCGGTTCCACCGGATCAGACGTGCCAATCCGCCCCAACAGGCTGGCCACGGCGATGGGCAGAATGCCTTCATCGCGCAGAGACGCAATGGACAGCGAGCCAAGCCGTTTGGAAAGGCCTTCACCATCAGCCCCAGCCAATAGCGCAAAATGCCCCATTTCAGGCGCGGCGCCTCCTAAGGCTTCAAACAATTGGATTTGCGCCGCCGAATTGGTGGTGTGATCTTCACCCCGCAAGATATGCGTCACCCCATGGTCCAGATCATCGACAACCGAAGCCAGCGTATAAATCACCCGGCCATCGGCGCGCAAAATCACTGGATCAGAAAGCGACGACATTGGCACCGCGACTTCACCGCGCACCAGATCATTCCAAACAACGGTGACGTCTTCTAGTAAAAACCGATAATGCGGTTTTTCTCCAGCGGCTTCACGCGCGGCAATCTCTTCAGCAGACATTTTTAACGCCGCGCGATCATAAACAGGCGGCCTGCCCGCGGCGAGTTGGGCTTTGCGTTTAAGCGACAGTTCGTCTTGGCTTTCAAAGCATTTATAGGCTCGCCCGGCATCTAGCAATTGATTCAAGGCGGCGAGATAACGATCAATGCGAGACGATTGCCGATCTTCTTGATCCCAATGCATCCCCATCCATTCAAGGTCTTGTCGGATGCTGGCTTCATATTCAGGCGTTGAGCGTTCATCATCGGTATCATCAATCCGAAGCATGAAAGAGCCGTCCAATTTCCGCGCAAACAAATAATTCACCAGCGCGGTGCGCATATTACCAACATGAAGATTTCCCGTTGGGCTAGGAGCAAAACGAACAAGAGGTTTAGACATATTATTCTCCTGCTTGACGTGAGGTGATCCCAGCAAGGGAAACACCCTCCGCAAGCGGATAGCGTGAAGTAATGGGAAAACGGCGATCACGATAGAACGCCCGGCGGGTTAATTTTGGCCCTGGGGCGCATTGCCGGCGCTTATATTCCGCCCGCATCAACATAACTGCACACCGCCGCACCAAAGACGACTCAAAACCATCGGCAATGATATGCTCAACCGAATGCTGTTTTTCCACCAGCGCTTTCATGATCGCGTCCAAGGTTTCATAATCAGGCAGGCTGTCGCTATCTTGCTGATCGGGGCGCAATTCCGCCGATGGAGGACGGGTGATGATGCGCTCAGGGATGACCATGCCTTGCGGACCAAGAGCGCCTTTCGGCCAATGCTGATTGCGCCAATGGCAAAGATCAAAAACGCGAGTTTTCCAGACATCAATCAACGGCGCATAACCGCCGCACATATCGCCGTAAAGCGTGGCGTATCCGGTGGCGTATTCTGATTTATTGCCCGTGGTCAAAACCATCTGCCCCGTGGTGTTGGAAATGCTCATCAGCGCCAAGCCGCGAAGGCGTGATTGCAGATTTTCTTTCGCCAATGCTGGGTCGCCTTCGCTGAAAGGGGATTCCAGCATCGCGTGAACCGCCTGCATGGCTGGATCAATATCAATGGTACGAAGCGAAATGCCAAGCGTATCGGCCAGCGTTTGGGCATCATCAAGACTGATTTGACTGGTGAACGGTGACGGCATCATGACGGCATCCACACGCTCTGCCCCTAAAGCATCCACCGCCAACACCGCCACCAACGCGGAATCCACCCCGCCGGACAACCCAAGCACAACGCGATCAAAACCGTTCTGTTCGACATAATCTCGAATCCCAAGCGTGATGGCACGCCACAAAGAAAGATTGCCTGTTTCAGGCTGAATCACTGAGCCTTGCAAACGCCACCCATCAGGGGTTTTCTTGGCTTCAATCAAAGATACAGATTCCGTAAAACACGGCAAATAGGCGGCAATCTTACCCCCGGGATTAACAGCAAAAGACCCGCCATCAAACACCAGATCATCTTGCCCGCCCACAAGATTGACATAAATCAGCGGCAATTGACTTTCGCTGACCCGGGCAACGCTCGCCATCATGCGGTCTTCGATTTTATCTTCTTCAAACGGTGAGCCGTTGCAGGAAATGAGCATTTCTGCGCCAGATTCTTCGATGCATTCGACAATATCAGCGTGCCACATATCTTCACATACCGGCAGCCCCAATAGAACCCCGCGCACCATCACCGGCCCCGGCATCTCTCCCGGGGTGAAGTTACGAGGGTCATCAAACACGCCGGTGCCTGGCAAACGCGCTTTATCGCGGATCGCCAAAACCTTGCCTTCATCCAGCACGAAAACAGAATTCCGCACCACCGCTCCATCACGGCGAGGCGCACCAAGGATAATGGCAGGCCCTTGATCAGATGTGATCTCAGCCAAATGAGCAATCGCCATATCCACGGCTTCAAGAAACCCTTCGACTTGAACCAGATCATCGGTTTGGTAGCCCGTGAGATACGCCTCAGGCGCCACCACAATATCAGCGGATTGCGCCGCCGCTTTGGCGCGGGCATCAATTAATTTCGACGTATTGCCGGCAATATCCCCCATCACGGGATTCAACTGGGCAATGGCAAAAAGAAGTTCACTCATGCCCATGTTCTATTCCTTTTTGATCAAGATTTCAAAAGAAACTGTTGCCGATCCTTTTCGTCAAATGGCATCATAAAGTCTTGGTCACATGGCATATATCAGCAGAAAGGCAATAAACATGGCAAAGGGTTATATCGTGGGCATGATAACGATTGATGATCTTGAGGGTTACACGCCATATATGGCGCAAACCAGCGCTTTGGTTGCGGAATATGGCGGCCGGTATCTGGTACGCGGCGGCGATATGGCTGTGGCGGAAGGCACGTTTGATCATGAACGGTTTGTGATTATTGAATTTGATGATCGTGCGACGGTGGAGAAATTTTACAACGACCCTCGCTATCAAGAAACCCTCAAAATCCGACAAGCGCACTCGTCTGGTACAATTTTGCAAGTCACGGGACTCGACCCGGCCTGATGCAATCTTCGCAATAGGCTATTCGCGCGGCAGCAAAAATTCACGGCCTGTTTTAACGCGGGTAACGCCATTATAGGAAATAATATCCGCCGTGGCGTAAGTTTCAGACCATTGATCCGGCAGATAAGAGCCTGTGCCAATCACATCCACCGGCGTTTGCGCAAGGGCAAAGACCCGGCATTTTTCAGGGCCAAAACCGCTTGAGCAAACAATCTTAACTTGATCAAATCCTTCAGCATCCAGTTCTTCGCGCAACGACCACGCCGCCGCCGCTGAAACGCCTGTGCCGATCAGATGCTTTAATTCCTGATCCGTGCGATAGCCGCGAATAGCATCAGCGGCGTTGCGCTCAAGCAC
>CAYNQW010000044.1:0-12012 GCA_964399415.1 uncultured Hyphomicrobiales bacterium | reverse complement strand
CCAATCGTCAAACACGAACGGCGTGTCATTCGCCCGCGGCAGGGGGGATCGGCCAAGGATGTGATCGGCGGCTTTTTCCCCGGTCATGATCGACGGCGCGTTCAGATTGCCATTGGTGATCCGCGGAAAGATCGAACTATCCGCCACCCGCAAGCCCTCCACGCCAATCACCCGACATTCAGGGTCAACCACCGCCATCGGATCCAAAGCGTCGCCCATCCGCATCGTCCCGCAAGGGTGATACGCGCTTTCGGCATGCGCCCGAATAAAGGCATCAATCGCATCATCGCTGGTGGCGTCATCGCCAGGTTGAATCTCTTTGCCGCGATACGGGTCCATCGCCGCTTGATGCAAAATCTCCCGGCTGAGGCGAATGCATTGCCGAAACTCTTGCCAATCATCGGGGTGGCTCATGTAATTGAAGCGTATCTCCGGCGCGTCTTCGGCCTTGGCGGAACGAATACGCACATGGCCTCGCGATTTTGACCGCATCGGCCCAACATGCAACTGAAAGCCATGGCCTTCCGATGGCGCGGTGCCATCATAGCGGATCGCCACCGGCAGAAAATGATACTGAATATCGGGATAAGCAATGCCTTTGTCGGAGCGGATAAAACCCAAGGTTTCAAAATGATTGGTCGTCCCCGGCCCAGTCTTGGTGAACAGCCATTGCGCCCCAATCCGCGCTTTTGAAAACAGGTTCAGGTATTTGTACAGCGTGATCGGTTGCAAGCATTCCACCTGAAAATAAACTTCCAGATGATCTTGCAGGTTCTCGCCAACCCCCGCGCGATCCGCCACCGGCGTGATGCCATGGGCTTGCAACATCGCCGCCGCGCCAATCCCTGATCGTTGCAAGATTTGCGGCGAATTGATCGCCCCCGCCGCGGAAATCACCTCGCGCGTCACAAAAGCATCATGGGTCTGGCCGCGATGGAGATACCGCACCCCAATGGCGCGCTTGCCCTCAAACAAAATGCGATCGACGCGGGCGCGGGTGATCAGCCGAACATTGCCGCGCTTTAAGGCTGGTTTCAAATAGGCGTTCGCCGCTGACCACCGCCGGCCTTGATAAACCGTCATATCCGCCGCGCCAAACCCTTCTTGGCGGTAGCCGTTGTAATCGGACGTCGCGGTGTATCCCGCCTGCTCCGCCGCTTTGACAAAAGCATCATGCAAGGGGTTGTCGCGCTTGCCGCGGGTGACGTGCAAAGGCCCTGCCCGTCCGCGAAAACCATCATCACCGGCATGGGCATGTTCCATGCGTTTGAAATAGGGCAAGACATCGGCATAGCCCCAGCCCTTGGCGCCGGATTCTTCCCAATGCTGATAATCGCCGGGGTTGCCGCGCACATAGATCATGCCATTGATCGACGACGAGCCGCCAATCACCTTCCCGCGGGGGCAAACCAAACGCCGCCCATTGAGGCTGTCTTCCGGTTCCGCCAAATATTCCCAATCATAGGTTTTCATATTCATCGGATAGGATAAAGCGGCGGGCATCTGGATGAAGGGGCCAGCATCCGTGCCGCCAAATTCCAGCACCAGCACGCGGTTTTGGCCATCTTCCGACAAGCGATAGGCCAAAGCAGAACCCGCCGAGCCAGAGCCGATGATGATGTAATCCCAATCGGGCATAGCGGTTCTCCTTAAACGGCGGCTAAGGCTTTAGGCGGTCGGCGTGCCAGCGGATATGATCGCCCATAAAACTCGACACAAACCAATAGGAATGATCATAGCCCGGTTGCAAGCGCAAGGTCAGATCAATCCCTGCGGTTTGCGCCGCCGCCGCCAATCGTTCCGGCATCAGGTGTTCATCCTTAAACGGATCAGCCGCCCCTTGATCGACCAGCATATCTTTGGCCCAGCCATGGCTTACCATCAATTGGCAAACGTCATAAAGCTCGCCATCTTGACCGCCGCGATACGCCTCTAGCGCGCGTTTGCCCCACGGCGTCTCGGTTAGCGCGCTGATCGGCGCAAAGGCCGAAACCGACTGAAACAGATCAGGGTTTTTCATCGCCAAACCAAGAGCACCATGGCCGCCCATCGAATGCCCCGTGACGCCGAGACGATTGAGATCAATCGGCGCGTGTTCTGCCACCAGCCCGGGCAATTCCTTGATGACATAGTCTTCCATTTGATAATGCGCCGCCCATGGCGTTTCGGTTGCCGTCATGTAATAGCCTGCGCCCTGACCAAGGGAAAACTCCTCGTCATCCGCCACCGCTGGACCACGCGGCGAGGTGTCCGGAAAAACCAGCACCATCCCATGCTGAGCGGCATGAAGCTGCGCCCCGGCTTTGGTGGCGGCATTTTCCCAAGTGCAGGTCAAGCCCGAAAGATAGATCAAGCATGGGAAAGGCCCTTCGCCGGGCGGAATAAACACCGCCAATTCCATCCTTGTTTGGGTGCTGCTGCTGTTATGGCGGATCACCAAATGGCGGCCGCCATGCAGCGCTGTTTCGGTCACAAGCGCATCACTCATTCGTCTCAGGCCTCACGTCTTTGCGATTAAAACAACACCACCGAACGGATGCTTTCGCCAGCATGCATCAAGTCAAAGCCTTTATTGATGTCTTCCAGCGGCATGGTGTGGGTGATCATGGGGTCAATATCAATCTTGCCGTCCATGTACCAATCGACAATTTTTGGCACATCGGTGCGGCCTCTTGCGCCACCAAAAGCCGTGCCGCGCCATGACCGGCCTGTCACCAATTGGAAGGGTCGGGTGCTGATTTCCTGCCCCGCGCCAGCAACGCCAATGATGATCGACTCGCCCCAGCCTTTATGACAGCATTCCAATGCTTGGCGCATCACCGAAGTGTTGCCGATGCATTCAAAAGAATAATCCGCGCCGCCGCCGGTCAAAGCCACCAGATGCTCCACCAGATCACCGCCAACCTCCGATGGATTGACGAAATGCGTCATGCCAAATTTCTCACCCCAGGATTTTTTATCATTGTTGAGATCAACGCCAACAATCATATTGGCGCCGATCATCCGCAACCCTTGAATCACGTTCAAGCCGATGCCGCCCAAACCAAAGACCACCGCCTTGCAACCCGGTTCAGCCTTGGCGGTATTGATCACCGCGCCGATGCCTGTGGTGACGCCGCAGCCGATATAGCACACTTTATCAAAGGGCGCGTCAGGATTGATTTTGGCCAAAGCAATTTCAGGCAAAACCGTATGATTGGCGAAGGTCGATGTCCCCATGTAATGGAAGATCGGCTTGCCATCGAGGGAAAACCGTGACGTGCCATCCGGCATCAGCCCCTGACCTTGGGTGCTGCGAATAGCCTGACAAAGATTGGTTTTGGGATTGAGGCAATATTCGCATTCGCGGCATTCCGGCGTGTAAAGCGGAATGACATGATCGCCCTTTTTCAACGACGTCACGCCTGCGCCCACATCAACCACGACGCCCGCGCCTTCATGCCCTAAGATCGCGGGGAAGATGCCTTCAGGGTCAGCACCAGAAAGCGTGAATTCGTCGGTATGGCAAATGCCGGTGGCTTTGATTTCCACCATCACCTCACCGGCTTTTGGTCCTTCGAGATCCACCTCGACAATCTCAAGCGGCTTGCCCGCTTCAAAGGCCACGGCTGCGCGTGTTTTCATGGTCATCCTCCTTAATGTCTTAACGTGTTTTATACTATGCCTAGACTGGCATCACTTGGCCTATTCCGCCAGCCTTTTATTGTTTCTTTTTTGCGGCGGAGATTGACCTCATGGCCGCGGCAAGGGATCGAAAAATTCTTTAATGGCGGCGATGGTGCCTAGAGGGTCTTCTTCAGGGATAAAATGACCTGTTGGCATGCCCTGTCCCACCACCGTGGCGGTGGTGTAGTCTTGCCAAACCTCGATGGGTTTGAATTTTCGCCCCACGACGCCTTTTGCCCCCCATAACACTTGCAAAGGAATATCAAGTTTTTGATCCCGATCTTCGCGATCATGGACAAGATCAATCGTGGCAGAGGCGCGGTAATCTTCGCAACAAGCATGGATGCGCTTTGGATCATCAAAAGCCTTCAGATAGGCGTGTTCCGCGTCACCAAATTCATGACCGCCAGACCATTTTTGCAAGCAAGCATCCATCCATTTGTAAGGGTCTTCCATGATCATCCGTTCGGGCAGGTCATAGGGTTGGATCAGAAAAAACCAGTGAAAATAAGCGGTGGCAAAATCCATATCGGTGGCTTCATACATTTCAAGCGTGGGGCAAATATCCAAGACCGATAGCGCCGCCACCCGATCGCGATGATCCCGCGCCAACCGATGCGCCACCCGGCCACCGCGATCATGCCCAGCCACAAAAAACCGATCATGGCCAAGCGCCGTCATCACTTCAGCCATGTCTTGCGCCATTTTGCGCTTGGAGTAATTGAAATGCTCAGGGTCACTTTCCACCACCAGACTGTCGCCATAACCGCGCAAATCCGCAATCACCAAATGATAATCTTCGGCCAGCGCAGGGGCGCATTTATGCCACATGACATGGGTTTGAGGATTGCCATGAAGCAATAAAAGCGGCGGGCCTTCCCCCCCGATCTGACAAAAGATTTGGCCGTCACTAACCTCAACAAAGCGAGGTTCAAACCCTTCAAACATGAATCCGATCCTTTCGATACGCTTAAGGTCAGGCTGTCGCCTCGATCCATCAATGTCAATCCCCTCCCATCATCCGTCCATCAGAAAAGTCACCCGATCCGCCGTCACCTTAACCTTGCTGTTCGTGAATGCGCCTGCCATAGTGATGGCTTCATTGCCAAGCCGCGACCAAAGGAAAATCAATGCAACCAAGCGAATGGATGTTGCTCGCCTTATCCTGTTTTATCGGCGCCTCAAGCCCCGGGCCTAGCCTTGCGCTCATGATCCGCGCGGTGTTGCGAGATGGGCGCTGGGCGGGAATTTGTTTTGCCTTCACCCATGGCTTTGGCATTATGCTCTATGCGGGGATGGTGGCGACAGGCCTGATCGCTATTTTGCTAGTGATCCCCGAAGTCATGATTGGCTTGCAAACCCTTGGGGTGGGGTTTTTGATTTATGTTAGCCAAGCGATGATACGTGGCGGATCATCCCCCCGCAATCAACCCACCGATGATCGCATTGAGGGCAGCGCGTCTTCGCTGTTTGAACATGGCCGTGATGGGTTTTTAATTGTGTTTCTAAACCCAAAAGTAGCGGCGTTTTTTCTCGCGATCTTCAGCCAATTTCTCAGCGTTGAGCAAACCATCACCACGCGAGTTGGCATGACCATGGTCGCGTGGTTGATTGACACAGGCTGGTATGTGATAATGGCATTTGTCCTAGCCCTGCCTGTAGTGATCGACCGTTTGCGCCGGCATCAGGGTTCCATCGAGGTCGTGATGGGCGTTTTGCTGATGCTGGCCGCCCTTGCGATGATGGCTCGCATCGCGATTTCGCTTTAAGTCTCGGCTGTCTGTTGTATAAACTAACCCTCTACTAAAACAAAAACATGAATCAACACCTCTAAGGAGATGGATATGTCCGATAGTTTCCGCGCCTTGATGCTCACGCAAGAAGACGATGCTGATGGCAAAGGCGCAGTTCACGCTGCCATCACAACCTTGAGCAACGACGACTTGCCTGAAGGCGGAGACGTGTTGATCGCCGTCGATTATTCCACGTTGAATTATAAAGATGGGTTGATCATCAATGGCCTTGGCAAATTGGTGCGGGATTACCCGCATATCCCTGGGGTTGATCTTGCTGGAACGGTGATTGAATCCCGAGATGATCGCTATAAGCCCGGCGATCAAGTGGTGGCCACCGGTTGGCGGATGGGTGAAATTTGGTGGGGCGGCCATGCCCAACGCGCCCGCATCAAAGCCGATTGGCTGGTGCCTTTGCCCGATGGCATGACCACCCGCCACGTCATGGCCATGGGAACAGCAGGCTTGACCGCGGTGCTCAGCATCATGGCTTTAGAAAAGCATGGCCTCACCCCTGATCAAGGGGATGTGCTGGTCACCGGCGCGGCTGGCGGGGTTGGCTCTATGGCGGTGGCGATGTTGGCGCGGCGCGGCTTTTCCGTGGCCGCGGTGACCGGTCGCCCTGAAACCGCCGCATATTTGACCGAATTAGGCGCCAGCAAAATCATCCCACGGGAAGACCTTTCAGAACCCACCACACGCCCGATGGAAAGCGCGATCTGGGCTGGGTGCATCGACAATGTTGGCGGCTCCACGTTATCACGGGTGATCGGTCAAATGGCTTATGGCGCAAGCATCGCGTCGCTGGGCAATGCCGGCGGCATTAAGATTGAAACCAATGTTCTGCCCTTTATCCTGCGCGGGGTAAATCTGCTTGGGATTGATAGCGTCATGCAACCTTATAAAAACAGAGTTGAGGCTTGGCAAAATGCCGCGGCATGGATGGATTTGGACAATCTTGACGCCATGGTGACAGAAACTAATCTTGATGCTGTGCCAGAATACGCCAGTGCCATTTTGAAAGGACAAATCAAAGGCCGCGTCTTGGTCAACCCAAACGCTTAAGGCACGCCATCCAACCCATCCCTTAATAATGATGTTTAGCAAAAGGATTCCCCCTCATGAGTTTTGCCATTGCCCTTGGGCCGCGCATCCGCAAATCCCCATTTTTCAATAGTTCAGTGAAGGCCGGCGTCACGCATTTCACCACCTATAATCATATGTATATGCCCGTCAGTTATGGTGATTTGGCGGCGGAATATGATCGCTTGATCCATGGCGTCTCTATGTGGGATGTGGCGGCCGAACGCCAAGTATCGCTCAAAGGTCCTGATGCGATTGATCTTGCCCGCCTGCTGACGCCGCGCAATCTTGATGGGCTGGTCGAAGGCATGGGGCGTTATATTCCCATGTGCAACAGCCGCGGCACTTTGATCAATGATCCGGTGTTGCAAAAAGTTGGCGATGATGAAGTCTGGTTGTCCATCGCTGATTCCGATATGAAATACTGGGCTGAAGCCGTGGCGGTCGCCAAAGGCATGAACGTGGCGGTGAGCGAACCCGACGCCTCGCCGCTTGCCATCCAAGGGCCTAAAGCGGTTGATGTGGTGAGCGACTTGATGGGCGATTGGGTGCGTGACTTAAAATATTTTGGCTTTAAGTATGCGGATTTAGCGGGCATTCCCTTGATTGTTGCTCGGTCAGGCTGGAGCAAGCAGGGCGGTTATGAATTCTACCTGCTTGACGGCAGCAAGGGCGATCAGCTCTGGGATCTTGTCGCCGAAGCCGGCGCGGCTTATGGCATTGGGCCTGGCGCTCCGAATTATATCGAACGTGTTGAAAGCGGATTGATTTCCGTTGGCGCCGATACCGATGACCTGTCCAACCCCTTTGAAATGGGCATGGGCAAGTTCATGGACCTCGACCAAGATGTCGATTTTATTGGCAAAGCGGCGCTGAAACAGATTGTTGCTGAAGGCATTAAGCGGCGGTTCTGCGGCATCATTATGGATGGAGCACCGCTCACCAGCACCAACAGCCATCAATGGGATATTCAGCAACAGGGAAAATCGGTTGGCTTTGCTTCGGCGGCGGCTTATTCCCCGCGCCTTGATTGGAATATCGCCACTGCTTTGATCACCGTGGAAGCCGCCGACAGCGATGGTGGTTTGGTGGTGATGACTGATCACGGCACGCGCAACGCCCGGCCAACCACCTTGCCATTTCGGAAAGAAAACTAACGCGCCATCATAGGCCGAAGGATGACTTGTCATGAGCGACTATAAATTTGACACCTTAACCTTGCATGCTGGACAGACGCCCGATGATCGTCACGGCTCACGCGCCGTGCCAATCCATCAGACCACGTCCTATATGTTTGATTCCACCGAACACGCGTCGTCCTTGTTCAACATGGAAGTGGGTGGCCATATCTATTCACGATTGACCAACCCCACCGTGGCTGTCTTGGAACAGCGCATCGCTGCCCTTGATGGCGGGGTGGCAGGGGTGGCGGTTTCATCCGGCATGGCGGCGTTGTTTTTGACGGTCTTGGCACTGGCATCAAGCGGCGATCATATTGTGGCCTCATCACAAATGTATGGCGCCAATATCAATCTGTTTCAGCATACCCTAAACCGCTATGGCATCACCGCAACTTTTGTTGCCCCCAATAATCCAGACGCCATTCGCAACGCCATCCAGCCCAACACCAAGATGGTCTTTGGTGAGGTGATCGGCAATCCAGGCTTGGATATTATGGATGTACCAAAAGTGGCGGAAATCACCCGTCAGGCTGGCGTGCCGTTGGTGATCGACGCGACCTTTAACACCCCTTATCTGATGAAGCCAATCGCTCACGGAGCAAATATTGTGATCCACTCGCTGACAAAATGGATGGGCGGTCATGGCATTGCCCTTGGCGGCGGCATTGTGGATGGGGGCAATTTTGATTGGGGGCGCGACGGCAAATTCCCCACCCTGACCGAACCTCATTTTGCCTTTCAGAATGTTAATCTCTGGGAAGAGTTTGGTCCCTTGGCTTTCTCAGCACGGGTGCGCACCGAAGGCATGTATAACATCGGCCCTTGCCTGTCGCCCATGAACGCTTTTCATCTGTTGCAAGGCATTGAGACCTTGAGCCTGCGGATGGAACGGCATATGGCAAACACCGCCAAATTGCTTGAATTTCTTACCGCTCATGATCAGATCGCTTGGGTCAAGCACCCGTCTTTGCCTGACCACCCTGATCACGAAACCGCCAAGCGTCTCTTGCCCAAGGGCGCAGGATCCGTAATCGCGGCAGGCATTAAAGGCGGTCGAGACGCCGGGCGTGCCTTTATTGAAAATGTGGAATTATCGTCGCATCTGGCCAATGTCGGGGATGCCAAAACCTTGGTCATTCATCCCGGCAGCACCACCCATTCGCATCTTGATGAAAAGGCCATGACCGCCGCTGGCCTGACTGATGATCTGGTGCGAATTTCCGTTGGCCTTGAAGATATTGATGACATTATCGCTGATTTCAATCGCGGCTTGAAAGCCGCAGCAAGGGCGGTGTCATGAGAACCCAAGTCAACGGCATTGAAACCTTTATCTCCACTGGCGGTCGACCCTTTGACCCCAAAGGAAAAGTCTTGTTGTTTATCCACGGCAGCGGCCAAAGCCACCTGTCTTTTGTGTTGCAGGGTCGGTTTTTTGCCAATCGCGGCTGGCAGGTGCTGGCACCGGATATGCCCGGCCATTACCTGTCTCACGGCAACCCCTTGACCAGCATCGAAGCCATGGCCGATTGGCACGCCGACTTGCTGACCACCTTGGGCGTGGATAGCGCCATCATCATCGGCCATTCGCAAGGCGGCTTGGTCAGCCTTGAGATGGGTCGCCGTCACCCTGATCGCGTTGAAAAAATTGTCATCCTGGCTTCAGCCTTGGCGATCCCTGTCAATGATATGCTGTTGGATATGGCCGCCAATAAAGAATCCAAAGCCATCGCCTCGATGGTGTCGTGGAGCCATGATCAAGACGGCCACCGTTTTGATCACACCATGCCGGGTCAAAGCCATCTTGATTATGGCCTTGAGGTCATGGCGCAAAACAACAACGGGGTGCTGTGGACTGATTTGAACGCTTGCAACAATTACACCGCCGGCGAAGACGCGGCCAAAGCCATCACGTGCCCCATGCTTTGTATTCTCGCCGCCAAAGACAAAATGGTGCCGGCTAAATTTGGCAAAAAACTCGCCGAGCAAGTCAGCGATAGCACCTGCCATGTGATCGCCAATGCTGGGCATTTTGTTCAAAGCGAGAAATCGGTAGAAACCAACGCCTTGATGCGGCCGTTTTTTGGCGCCATCGCGTAACAAAAGCCAAAGACCATCAACGAGGGTATTATGTCTGAACAACTTCCGTTTCAAAAAATTGCTGTGATTGGAGCCGGCACGATGGGGTCTGGCATCGCTGGCCAAATCGCCAATGCTGGCCACGAGGTTTTGCTGATGGATTTGCCCTTGGATGATGATCCCAACGGCCGCAGCACTCAAGCGGTCAAGCGGTTGTTGAAATCAGACCCCCCCGCCTTGATGCACAAATCACGCGCGGAATTGATCAAAACCGGCAACACCCGTGATGATTTTGCCGCGCTGGCGGAATACGACTGGATCATTGAAGCCGTGGTTGAACGCCTCGACATCAAAAAAGACCTTTATCAGCGGCTTGATGCGGTGATCAGCCCCGATTGCGTTGTCACGTCAAACACGTCCACCATTCCTATTCGGTTGCTGGTGGAAGATATGCCAATCGCTTTCCGCAGACGCTTTGCCATCACCCATTACTTTAACCCGGTGCGTTATATGCGGCTCTTGGAATTGGTGGAAGGTGACGACACGGATGCCGCGATCATGGCAAAATTAGCCGATTACAACGATCGCATCTTGGGCAAAGGCGTTGTGCCTTGCCGCGACACGCCTGGCTTTTTGGGCAATCGCGTCGGGGTATACGCGTTGCAAGTGGGGATGGATGAAGCCGCCCGCATTGGCCTTGAGGTCGAAACCGCCGATGCCTTAATGGGGCGCCCCATGGGGATTCCCAAAACAGGCATTTTTGGTCTTTATGATTTGATTGGCATTGATCTGATGGCGGATGTGGTCAAAACCCTTGGCGTCATCTTGCCGGAAGGCGATGCCTTTCACGCGGTGGGGGAAAACAACCCGCTTGCAAGCACCATCGCCGCCATGATCGGTGACGGCTATACCGGCGATAAAGGCAAAGGCGGGTTTTATCGTCAAGATGATCAAGGCCAAGAATTGGCGATGAATTTAGCCACCGGCCAAACCCGCCCTCGTCAATCGACCTTGCCGCCAAAAGCCTCGCGCGCCGCCGATACATTAGCCATGGGCGGTGAGCCACTGTTGGATTTGATCAATCCCACCGATGAGGGTGACGCCGATCAGGTGAAGTTCTGCCGCCATGTGCTGGCGCGGGTTTTGGGATATGCCGCAAGCCTGATTCCTGATGTCACCACCTCACCACAAGATATTGATGACGCCATGAAACTTGGCTTCAACTGGGTGCGTGGTCCGTTTGAGATGATTGATGCCATTGGCGCGGAAACCTTGGCGGAGATGATCCGAGAAACCGGTGAAGCCGTCCCCACCATTATCGCCAATAATCAACGGTTTTATGTGGCGCAAGATGGCGTGCTTAATGTGCGGCGTTTCGAACGCGCTGATGAAGCGGGCGAACTAGGCCCTGTCCGCTTGCCCGAAGGCACCATTCGTTTCCATATGATGAAGCAATGCCTTGATCCGTTGGCGCGCAACGATGCCGCTAGCCTTTATGCGATTGACGGTGATCTGCGGCTGGTGGAATTTCACTCCAAGGCCAATGCCTTGACCGCTGCTTCTATGGAAATTGTGGCTGAAGCCGCGCGCAATCACGGCAAAGGCATCATCATCCATAATGACGCTCAGCATTTCTCCGCTGGGGTGGATCTCAACCGCTTTCTGGCTCTTATCAACGCCGAGGATTGGGACGGCATTGACGCCTTCCTTTATGATTTCCAAATGGCGGTAAAAGCCCTACGCGATGCGCCGGTGCCGGTGGTGGTGGCCAATTCAGGCTTAACCCTTGGCGGCGGTTATGAAGTGGTTGTTCATGCCGATAAAGTGATCGCCCATGGCAATAGCGTTATGGGGTTGGTTGAAGCGGCGGTGGGGGTTGTGCCTGGCGGCGGCGGCGTCAAAGAAACATTCTCGCGCTGGCACCAAGCAACCCAAGATTGGAAAAAAGCCGCTTGGAACACATGGATGCAAATTGGTTATGCCCGCACCGGCACCAGCCCAGAACAAAGCGCGGCATTGATGTATTTTCTCAATGATCGTGACGTTAGCGTTATGAACCGCGATAAAATTTTGGCCATGGCTATGACTGCCGCCAAAGATATGGCCAAGGGTTATGCCCCGCGCCCTGCGCCTCAATTCATTTTGCCGGGCAATGCTTTGCTGGATGAAATGGCGGCGTTTATGGATAAAGGCATCGCCGATGGGATGTTCTT
>CAYNQW010000043.1:9474-12159 GCA_964399415.1 uncultured Hyphomicrobiales bacterium | reverse complement strand
AGCTAGGAGATTTACCCATGGAAATTATCCTTCTCGAACGTGTAGAAAATCTGGGTCAGATGGGTGATTTGGTCACCGTTAAGCCGGGTTATGCTCGCAACTTCCTTTTGCCAGAAGGCAAGGCTATTCGTGCCACCGCTGAAAATCGCGCCAAATTTGACGCTGATCGCGCGCAACTGGAAGCCGAAAACCTCGCTAAGCGTGGTGAAGCAGAAAAAGTGGCTGAGAAAATGGAAGGCTTGACCGTCCAACTCATTCGCGCCGCGTCTGAAATGGGCCAGCTTTACGGATCAGCCTCTAGCCGTGATATCGCAGAAGCGATCACCGCCTCAGGCTTTACCGTTGCCAAAACACAGGTTGATTTGAACAATGCGATTAAAACGCTGGGCTTGTTCCCTGTTCGCGTTGTGCTCCACCCTGAAGTGGCTCTTGAAGTGACCGTCAATATTGCACGTTCCGCAGATGAAGCGGCGGAACAGCAACGTCTTGGCCGCGCCATCATCAGCGATATTGCTGAACGTGAGCGTGAAGAAGCCGCCGCGGCCGCGAAAGAAGCTGCAGAGCGTGTTGCCGCACAAGAAGACGAAGATGACGCGGACACCACCAACAGTGACGCTGAAGCCAATGACGCTGAAGCCACGGAAAGCGAAGAAAACTAAGTTTTCCCCGTTATCCACAGATATTTTCAAAAAACCAAGTCATTTTGGCTTGGTTTTTTTCTTGTCAAAAATTTATACTTAAATCATGTCAGAACACGATGAAAATCCATCCGCCAGAAGCGATGATGAGCCTAAGGTCGACGATAACAGGGCAGACGATAAGATCGTGACATTGCCCTCCGCTGAACCTTTGCCTCACGGTAAAATTGGCCTACAGCCAAGCGCCCTGCCCCATAACCTTGAAGCCGAACAAGGGCTTTTAGGGGCTTTGCTGACCGATAACAACATCCTTGAGCAAATCAATGATGGGTTGCGCGAAGATCATTTCTTTGATCCGGTTCATGGCCGAATCTTTGCCGCCATTGCGCGGTTGGTGAGCCGTGGGCAATTGGCCAATCCCGTCACCTTGAAAAGTTACTTTGTCGGCGATATGGCTTTTGATCAGATCAATATTGAAACATATTTGATCGAATTGGCGGAAAACGTTTTATTCCTTTCCGATGCGCCTGATTATGCCGAAGATATTCGTCAATGCTTTTTGCGTCGTTCGCTGATCAAGATTTCCGATACCGTTATCCACAAAGCCCGAACCGCTGATCTCGAAGTCAGCGCAGAAACTCAAATTGAAGAAGCCGAACAAGAATTGTTCACATTGGCTGAAAGCGATCAACCTTCTTCGGGTTTGTCGCCCTTCCGATTATCGCTGGTCAAAGCCATCGAAATGGCAGAAAACGCCCGGAAAAGTCGCGGCGGGTTATCGGGCATTGGCACAGGCCTGAACAGCCTCAACAATCTGATGGGGGGCTTGCAACGATCAGACCTCATCATCCTAGCGGGGCGTCCCGGGATGGGGAAAACCGCGCTCGCCACCAATATTGCTTTTCACGCCGCCACCACCACTTTGAGCGATGAAAACCCCCAGCATGTGGCTTTTTTCTCTTTGGAAATGTCGTCAGAACAATTGGCCAATCGTATCTTATCAGAACGTTCTGGCATATCTTCAGAAGATATTCGCCGCGGCAAATTGAACGCCAATCAGTTTACAGATTTGGTTCGCGCTTCCACTGAAATTGAAAACGCTCCTATCTATATTGACGACACGCCAGCCATTTCGGTGTCGCAATTGGCAAGCCGCGCCCGACGTCTAAAACGTCAATATGATCTTGGATTGATTGTGGTTGATTACCTGCAATTGCTGACCGCTCCACTTGGGCAACGCACCGAAAACCGCGTGTTGGAAATTTCAGCGATTTCCAGAACATTAAAATCCATCGCCAAAGAATTAAATGTGCCGGTGCTCGCATTGTCGCAATTGTCACGAGCCGTGGAACAACGCGAAGACAAACGCCCCAATCTTTCTGACTTGCGCGAATCTGGTTCGATTGAACAGGATGCCGATGTCGTGATGTTTGTTTATCGCGAAGAATATTACCTTGGCAAAAGTGAACCTGATCGCAGGGCTGAAGAAAGCGAAGAGCATTACAACACCCGGCATGATCGCTGGAAAGAAAAACTCCAGCAAGCCGAAGGACGTGCTGAAATCATCATCGCCAAACAGCGCCATGGCCCCACCGGCGTCGTTCACCCCAGTTTCATTGCTGAACAAACCAAATTTATTGACTACATCGCTCCTGACCACTTGCCTGAAGGGTATTAGCCTATGGCCACAATGCCGGCGCGCCTCGAAGCTAAGATTAATCTTGATGCGATTGTAGAAAACTGGAAGACGCTTAACGCCCGTTCCGGACAAGCCATGGCCAGCGCTGTGGTCAAAGCCGATGGTTATGGTCATGGCATGATCATGGTGGCGCGCGCCCTTGCTCACGCGGGGTGTGATTTGTTTTTCACCGCCAGCCTTGACGAAGCCATGACGCTACGCGCGGCCTTGCCCTTATCTCAAATCGGTTATTTTGACGGCTTTGATATCCATGACCATGATGAGGTGATAAATCATCGGCTCATGCCTACCATTGCTGATTTTGATCAATTGCAACGGTTGGATCACCTCGCACGCAATCAAGGCAAG
>CAYNQW010000043.1:0-9374 GCA_964399415.1 uncultured Hyphomicrobiales bacterium | reverse complement strand
CATCACCCGCCCCGGCCTTGGGCTATACGGGTTAACGCCTAACCAGCCGTCACTCATTGACCTAAAGCCGGCACTTTCGCTCTATGGGCGCGTGTTGCAAATTCGCGATGCTGACGCAGGCGAGACGGTGGGCTATGGCGCCAGCGAAACGCTCACCCGCCGCAGTCGTCTTGCCACAATTGGCGGCGGCTATGGCGATGGCGTAAATCGGTTGCTAAGCAGCAAAGGACAAGTCATGAAAGACGGCCTCACGGCTCGCATGATTGGCCGGGTTTCCATGGATGTTCATGTGGTGGATATCACCGATTGGCCTGAGAACCACCTTACCACTGGGGATGCGGTGACCTTGCTGGGCGATGGACTTTCGGTGCATGATTGGGCGAATATTTGCCAGACAATTCCCTATGAGATGCTGACAACACTTGGCCTTCGCGCCAAGCGGCATTATGCTGGTGCTGTTCTGTCCCATCTTGGGGCGTAATATGGTTTAAGATCCTATGAGACTATTGCAAATTCCAGGCAGAGCCGCCCTGACCTTGCTTCAGCAATTCGGCAAATTAGCGATGTTCACCGCTAGTGCTGTGTTCTGGATCATGCGCCCGCCTTATTATGGCCGCCAATTGTTTCGGCAGATCATTGATATTGGCTATTATTCTTTGCCGGTGGTGGGGTTAACCACTTTATTTTCAGGCATGGTGATCGCCTTGCAAAGTTACACCGGCACAGCACGTTTTTCAGCAGAAGGCGAAAGTTCCGTGGCGACTGTGGTGGTCTTGATCGTCACCCGTGAATTAGGCCCTGTGCTTGCAGGCTTAATGGTGGCAGGACGGATCGGCGCGTCGATGGCGGCGGAAATTGGCACGATGCGCGTCACGGATCAAATTGACGCGCTTGATACGCTTGCCACTCGCCCCATGCAATATTTGATCGCCCCGCGCGTCCTAGCGGCAACGATTTGCTTGCCCTTCCTTGTGTTTGTTGGCGATATCATCGGCGTCTTTGGCGGCTATGTGGTCGCTATCTATCAATTGGGGTTCAACCCCGGCGCTTATCTGGACAGTACCCTCGAATTTTTAGAACCCTTTGACGTTATCCTTGGCCTGATCAAAGCGGCGGTTTTCGGTTTCATCCTTTCCATTATGGGATGCTTCCATGGCTATTATTCTGGTCGCGGGGCTGAAGGTGTTGGTCGTGCCACCACAAATGCCGTGGTCTATTCGGCCATTCTGATCCTTGTGTCAGACTTCATCATCACTGGCTTGGTTTTTGTGAGGTAGCCGATGTCCAGCCAAGCCAAAAAGCAAAACGATCTGCAAATCAAAATGAGAGGCGTCGACAAAGCCTTCGGCAGTAAAGTCGTGTTGCGTAATCTTGATTTGGATATTCAACGCGGCACATCAAACGCGGTGATCGGGGCTTCGGGCACGGGCAAATCGGTATTGCTCAAATGCTTGCTGGGCTTAATCGAAGCCGATGGCGGTTCTATCACCGTTGACGGGGTTGAGGTGTTGGGCGCATCCCGTCAAATTCGTGAAGAAACCTTACGCAAATTCGGCATGCTGTTTCAAGGCGGTGCCTTGTTCGACAGTTTGCCGATTTGGGAAAATGTGGTGTTTCGCTACCGCCAAGGCAAAGCCATCACCCGAGACCAAGCCCGAGATGCGGCGGCCGAAGCCCTAGCCGATGTTAATCTTGAAGCCCGGGTTCTTGATCTTTATCCAGCGGAGATTTCCGGTGGGATGCAAAAACGTGTCGCCTTAGCCCGGGCGGTAGTGGATAAACCTGAAATCCTGCTTTTTGATGAGCCAACGGCAGGTCTTGATCCGATTACATCGGGCGTGATCAATCGCTTGATTCGCCGGGCGGTGGATCGTCTTGGCGCGACCGCCATCACCATCAGCCATGATATGACCAGCATTCGTGCCATCGCCGATAAAGTGGCAATGATCCATGATGGTCATGTTATTTGGAACGGGCCTATCCATGATATGGATCACACGGATAATCCGATCCTTGATCAATTTGTCCATGGCTATGCCGAAGGGCCGCTAACGACTTACGCGGAAAAAGCATAATGGCGAAATCCAAATCCAGTTACGTCTGTCAGCAATGCGGCGGTGTTCACCCCAAATGGTCAGGGCAATGCGATCATTGCCAAGCATGGAACAGTCTGGTTGAGGAAATTATCGAAAAAGCCCCCGGCGTTCTTGGTCGCAGCAAAGGCCGCAAGGTTGAAATGGAAAGCCTGAAAGGGAACACTCCACCGCAACCTCGAATCTCAACAGGCATTCCTGAATTTGATCGCGTCCTTGGCGGGGGGTTGGTGCGCGGCTCGGCAACCTTGATCGGGGGTGATCCGGGGATCGGCAAATCAACCTTATTGCTCCAGACGGTTTGCACCATGGCCGCCAATGGCTTGAAAGCCGCCTATTTTTCTGGCGAAGAATCCGCTGATCAAATTCGGATGCGCGCCGCCCGTCTTGGGCTAGATGGTGCTTCGAGCGAGGGTGTCGGCATTGCCACCCTTACCGATGCCGCGAATATATCAGCGTCATTGGAATCGGATCAGGATGTCGCCTTAGCGATTATTGATTCCATCCAAACCATGCATCTGCCGAGCGTTGAATCAGGACCAGGCACCGTCAGCCAAGTGCGTGCCAGCGCCCATGAACTTATCCGTTGCGCCAAGAAACGAGGGATCGCGGTGTTAATCGTTGGCCATGTGACGAAGGACGGCGCGATCGCTGGACCAAAAGTATTGGAACATATGGTCGACACGGTGCTCCATTTTGAAGGGGATCGCAGTCATCATTTCCGTATTTTGCGCGGGATTAAAAATCGCTTTGGCCCAACGGATGAAATTGGCGTTTTTGAAATGACCGGCAAAGGCCTCAGCGAAGTCGCCAATCCATCTGAATTGTTTCTGGCCGATCGCCGTGACGATGTATCAGGCGCCGTGGTCTTCGCTGGCATTGAAGGCACCAGACCGGTCTTGGTGGAAATTCAAGCCTTGGTGGCGCCATCGTCCATGGCCAATCCAAGGCGCAATGTGGTGGGATGGGATTCAGGCCGATTATCAATGCTGGCTGCCGTTCTTGAGGCAAGAGCAGGCATTCCTCTTTCAGGGCGCGACATCTTTTTGAACGTTGCCGGCGGGGTGAAAATTGTTGAACCTGCGGCGGATTTGGCGGTGGCGGCGGCGCTTATTTCGTCTGTCACCGGACGCCCCTGCCCTAAAGGCACGGTCTTTTTTGGTGAAGTCGGGCTGGCCGCTGAGATCCGCCGTGTGGCGCATCCCGAACAACGGTTGAAAGAAGCGGCCAAATTGGGTTTCGATCGCGCCATTATGCCTAAAGTTAAATCTTCTGCTGATTTGCCAAGCAGTATTGGCGTTACAACCGTGGACAATCTGCGCGCGCTCATCGAAACACTTGGCGGCACGGCGTGATCATGTGTATGATGCCGAAGGTCAACACCATCACGTTAAAAGCATCATGTATTAGGCGTCTTCCATGGATATAAGTGCATTCAATTACGTTGATTATACGATCTTGGCTGTCCTTGCTGCCTCTGGGCTTCTTGCGATGTTGCGCGGCTTTATGCGGGAATTGCTTGGCGCTTTAGGTTGGGTGGTTGCCGTGATTGTTGCTCGTTTGTCGGAAGAAATAGCAACCGATCAATTGCAAGAATACATCAATGATGAAGCCTTAACGAGTTTTCTAGGCTGGATGCTTCCCTTCATCATTGTGGTTTTTGCTTGGTATATTTTTGCCAATCTCGCCGCCCCTGGATTAAAGAAAATGGCGATGGGCGTGCTTGATCGTCCCTTAGGATTTATCTTCGGCATTTTGCGCGGATTGGTGTTAGTCGCCATTGTTTATATGTCGGCGTTATTGCTCTATGAAAGCGAAGATCATTTCGCACAGCCTGTTCTTGATGCGGCATTGATCTCGCCGATACGGGTGACAGCAAGCACTATTTCAGGCTTTGCTCCTGAAGAATGGCGTGATGACTTGCAAGACGCTATCCCCGACCAAGACCTTGACGATATCAAAGATAGTTTGATCAACTCAACCGAAGAAGTCGCGGAAGATGCCATCGAAAACGCAGATGATACGGCCAATTCAATCGGCAAACTTCTGCCCGATGAAATCACCACCCCGAATACAAAAAATTGATGCAACCCCAGCAACGGCCAAGAAGATAACGATCATGATCCAACCCCATCCCCCCCTCACCGATGATGATTTGAAATCTGACCATTTTCATGATGAATGTGCGGTTTTTGGTGTTTATGGAACCGATGAAGCCGCGGTGATGACCGCCCTTGGTTTGCACGCGCTCCAACATCGCGGCCAAGAAGCCACGGGCATCATCAGTTTTGATGGTCACGATTATCACGCTCATCACGGCATCGGCCATGTTGGGGAAAATTTCGGCGCACAATCCGGGCATACCGATAAACTGAAGGGGCACGCCGCCATCGGTCACAACCGCTATTCCACCACCGGTCGTCCTGAATTACGAAACATTCAACCGTTTTTATCCGAATTGGCTTTTGGTGGATTTGCGCTGGCGCATAACGGCAATCTGACCAACGCAAGCCGTCTCAGGAAATCACTGGTGGAAACTGGAAGCCTGATGCAATCAACCACCGATAGTGAAGTGATTGTTCATCTGGTGGCAAGGTCACATCAGGAACAACCCAGCCTGCGTCTTGTGGATGCTCTTAAACAAATTGAAGGCGCTTGGTCGCTCATTTGCCTGACCCCAGAAGGATTGATTGGCACCCGTGATCCGCATGGCGTCCGGCCTCTTGTCTTGGGTGAAATTGATGGCGCCTATGTCTTGTCGTCGGAAACTTGCGGCCTTGATATTATCGGCGCCACGTATATCCGAGATTTAGAACCTGGTGAAATGGTGGTCATCACGGAAAGCGGTGTGCAATCCAGTTTTCCTTTGCAAAAAGCCGCGTCGCGTTTCTGCGTCTTTGAATATATTTACTTTGCCCGCCCCGACAGCAAATTAGAAGGCCGCGATGTTTATCACGCGCGCAAAAATATTGGTCGTGAACTTGCACGAGAAACCGCGATTAACGCTGATATTGTGGTGCCTGTCCCCGATTCAGGTGTTCCCGCCGCTTTGGGTTACGCCGAAGAATCCGGCCTTCCCTTTGAATTGGGTATTATTCGCAATCACTATGTGGGGCGCACCTTTATTCAACCGACCGATAGTGGCCGGCAAACAGGCGTTAAACTAAAACACAACGCCAATAACGCCACCGTAAAAGGCAAATCCATCGTTTTGGTGGATGATTCGATCGTTCGCGGCACCACGTCCATGAAGATTGTGTCCATGATGCGGAACGCTGGTGCAAAAGAAGTGCATCTCCGCATCGCAAGCCCGCCCACGACGCATCCCTGCTTTTATGGGGTAGACACGCCGGATCGCGACAAACTGATCGCTGCCCGGATGGATACCGATGCCATTGCCCGTGAAGTCGGCGCCGATAGCCTTGCCTTCATTTCAATGGATGGCCTTTATCGCGCTCTTGATATACCTGAAGGACGAAATAAGGAATGCCCGCAAATGTGCGATGCTTGTTTTTCCGGGGATTATCCCGTCAATATTGAAACAGCCACCTCATCGCAACATCGGTTTGGGGGCGTATCCTAATGGAAGAACGGATTGCCCTGGTCACCGGCGCGTCGCGAGGGCTTGGCAAAGCCGCGGCTTTAGCGCTGGCTCGTGATGGGCTTCATATCATCGCAACCGCGCGAACCATCGGGGCTTTAGAAGAACTGGATGACGCCATCAAAGCCGAAGGCGGCAGCGCCACTTTGGTGCAAATGGATTTGGGTGATCGGCCAGCGATGGCGAATTTGGCAAAAGCCATTCAAGAGCGTTGGGGACGTCTTGACGTCATGATCGCCAATGCCGGCGTGCTTGGTGCTTTGATGCCGGTGTCTCATCTTGATGAAAACATTTGGGATGAAGTCATTGACACCAACCTGTCAGCGGTGTGGCGGATGATCCGGGTGTTTGATGGATTGCTCCGGCAATCTGCCAATGGGCGGGCGGTCTTGGTGACGTCTTCCGCCGCACAAGGTGGGAATTATCCCTATTGGTCGGCTTATTCCGCGAGCAAGGCGGGGCTAGATGCGCTTGGTCAATCATGGGCGGCTGAAGTTGAAGCGACCAATTTGAAAGTCAATTTGCTCGACCCGGGGGGCGTGGCCACCTCAATGTACGCCACCGCTTACCCAGGGATTGATCCAAAATCCATGCCGCAACCCGACGATATTGCCCCTGCATTTGTGGCGCTTGCGTCCATTGACTGTCCACATCACGGGCAAATCATCCGCGCAAGCACGTTGCTTAACAAGCCGTAAATCTTAAAAGACTAACTTCAAATCAATCAGACATAAGGGTTGTTGCTTTTACGCATCAACATTCGGATCGGCAAGCCTTCCATGTCAAAATCATCCCGCATTCCTGCCGCTAAATACCGCAGGTAATGATCGGGCAAATCCGCCGGACGACTCACAAACAACGCGAAAGTCGGCGGTCTGGTTTTGATCTGAGTGGCGTATCGAATCCGCAAGCGGCGTCCTTGCACCAAAGGAGGGGGATGCGCTTCCAGCATACCTTCTAGCCAACGATTCACCCGAGATGTCGACAGTCGAATATTCCAGCGGGTGTAAATATCAAAAGCCGCCGCCATCAGTTTATCAATGCCTTGACCTTTCAGCGCTGAGGTGGTGATCAATGGCACCCCGCGCACTTGGCCTAGCGATGTATCAAGGCGGTATCGCAATTCGTCGCGGGTTTCATTCTTATTGTTGGTTTCATCCCACATATTGGCGGCAATCACTAAACCGCGGCCTTCTTCGGTCACGAGGCGTGCAATCGCTAAATCTTGTTTGTTCAAGGGCTGACGGGCATCAATCATGAGAATACAAACATGGGCAAAACGAATAGCATTGAGCGCATCGTCAACCATTTGCTTTTCAAGGTCTTCATCAATACGCGCCCGGCGACGCATCCCTGCGGTATCGGTAAGGATCAAATCGCGACCGTTAAAATTCATTGGAATTTCAATCGCATCACGGGTAATGCCAGCCTCTGGCCCTGTGAGCAGGCGTTCTTCCCCCAGCAACCGATTGATGAGTGTTGATTTGCCCATATTAGGGCGACCAATCACCGCGATCCGCATGGGGCGTTCTGCGCCTTGGTCGATCCATACGCCTTCGCCATCTTCGCTGCCGTCTTCGTCTTCGTTGAAAAATTCACCCTCTTCTTCGTCGTCATCTTCTCCGGTCAGATCAGACAAACGCCCTTGCTTTTCCGCGATCTCCAAAAGAGCATCATGCAAATCACCAAGGCCTTCACCGTGAGCCGCCGATAAAGGGATAGGCGCACCAAAACCCAAACCCCAGGCTTCCGCTATGCCCGCCTGCCCTGCTTTGCCCTCGCATTTATTGCCCACCAAGATCACCGCCGCACCAGACTTACGGATTGAATTGGCAAAAAAACTATCGGCAGGGGTAATGCCTTCACGAGCATCAAAGACCATCAGGGTGACATCAGCAAGGGTGATGGCTTTTTCTGTTTGCTGCCGCATCCGATCTTCAAGGCTGCCGCTAGACGCTTCTTCAAGGCCGGCGGTATCAATCAACGTGAATTCTAACGTCGCCAATCGCCCCTTACCTTCACGGCGGTCACGCGTCACCCCCGGGCGGTCGTCAACAATCGCCTGCCGCCGACCCGTCAGGCGGTTAAACAGCGTTGATTTCCCAACATTAGGGCGGCCAACAATAGCAATTGAGTAAGGCATGACGTCTTAACCTAAGGGTGCTAACGATACGCGAAGAGCACACCAGAACGTGAAATCGCAAAAACAGTTTTATTCGCCACCAGCGGTGCAGTGGTGATCCCCTGCCCTGTGCTTAATTGCTGATCGGCTTGGCCAGAGGCCGCATCAAAACTCATCAGATAGCCGCGAGAACTGCCAATCAGCACCTTGCCAGAAACCAATAATGGGGTGGTATAACGCACCGCATCTTCGCTCATCGCCAAAGATGGATCATAGGCACCGGGCAATTCGGTGATCCATCGGATCGCACCATCATTGCGGCGAAGCGCGTATAAACGGCCATCAATCGTGGTTAAGAACAAGGTGTCACCAGATACCCAAGGCATATCTGGAGCGTGAAGCGGTATTTGCCAAGCCTGCCGACCGGTGCTTGCGTTAAATGCAAAAATTTGATCGCTGGGCGTGACAACAAACACCAAGCCACCATCATGGATGGGATGCGCTCGCAAATCAGGGATCGCGTCAAGCGCTGTCCGCAATTGCACGGGCGTTAAATTTTCACCCCAAAGAAAATCACCTTGTTCGATGTTCAGCACTTGGATTTCGCCATCGCCGCCTGATGCAACGATATCATTGCCAAAAGCCGCCGGCGAAGAAGCCCCCGCAATCCGCGTTGCATCTTGAGCGCCAATGCGACTCCACAATTGACCGCCATCTTCAGAGGATAGCGCATAAATGCGACCATCGAGATCCGTGACGATAATGATATTGCGAATAACCGTTGGCCCACCGCTGAGGAAAACATCAAAATTCTGACGCCAATTTTCCTGACCTGTTTCCGCATTCAGCGAAACCAAGGTCTTTTTGCTGGCATGGACAATCACATTGCCATTCGCGAGCGCAAGGCCACCCGACACGCTGGTCTGGGTTTCATCAGGGGATGGATCAATATCTAGCCGCCAGAGGACATCGCCATTTAATGCCGAAACAGCCGTGACAATCCCGCCGGGGGTTACGGTGTAGACCGCCTTCGCATCCGCCACCGGTTGGGCGATTTCTGTGCCTTCTTCCGCCGCAATACCGACACGAGTGGAAAACACTTGCTGAAGCGGCAGATCAACCGTGAAATGCCCACCATCATGGCCAGCATTTTGCCCCGGAGCATCAAATGACGAATTGATGGTTTCCGCTTCTACGCCAATGTCTTCACCAGCGGCGGAGTCATTAACCGCGAGCACTTTATCGTCATAGGCGGAAATGTTAATGCGCTCACCCGGCAGAATAACCTCGTTATTGCTACAAGCCGCCAGCCACAACGTCACCATCGCCAAGCCCATCACTCGGCAAGCCCCCATCACTCGGCCGATCCCAATCACTTGGACAACCAAAGAAAACAGATTCGGAATTGAACGATTGGAATGAAGTGTCATGAGTTGCGGCATCATCGAGGCTTTCTTCTGACAGCAGGTTATTCTTTGCCCAAAGCGGCATCAATCAAGGTCAAACGCTGATTCAAATCCGCCGAGACATTGGAAGAAAACCGCAAGGTCTCAAAATG
>CAYNQW010000042.1:0-12304 GCA_964399415.1 uncultured Hyphomicrobiales bacterium | reverse complement strand
TGCGGATTTACGAATAGCATCAATCACTTGCGGGGCATTGGCAACAGAAGCATGGCCGGGTTTTGGCGCTTCGGCCCATGTCATTGGCAGGACAGCCAATGTATCGCCAGAAAGCGCATTAGCCGCCTCAAGGTCATCCACGCGAGCAATTTTAAGCGGTATTTTTTTGGCTTTGGCGATGGCGCTTAGCCGATCAGGATCATCAATCGTCACCAATGGGCTTGCGCCATGATAAGCGGCATCAACGAGGATTTCGCCCCCAATGCCTCCCGGTTCCCCGGGGGAAACAATGAGGCGCTGTGGATGCATCAGTTTTCATCCTGATAGGAAATGATCGCCTTCTTGCGAAGACGGGACAGATGCCGTGCCGATAGCGTGGTGAAATACTTGTTGCGGATGCTGGTTTCAATATCTTCTATCGCGGGTAAAGTCACGCTTGGCAGGGTTTTGTCGCACACCATAAAGACGACCAATCCTTCAACAAAATTGATCACATCACTCTTTTCATTCGCGTTTAGGGGGGCGATGATCTGTTGCAATTGAGCGGGTAATTCACCAAGCGTAAGGGTGGTAAATTGCGGCTTCATGCCAGAACCCAACTGATTATGGAAAGCCGCGAAATCATCACAGGTATAGATGGATTCAAGATCGCTAGCCAATTGTTCACGCGCCGCCATGATATTGGCATTGTTTTCCGGCTTCATGTCCATTGGCTGAACAAGGCGGAAGATGGTGACTTTTGCCTCTAACGGGTCAACATTGCCATCAACACGCCGACTTTTGACGCGGAAAATAGCAATCGAGCCATCAATTTCAATGGGCGGCGTGATCGTGCCTGTCGGCGCATCTTTGATCACATCACGCACCCGTTGAGGCAATCGGTCAATCAGCACCCAGCCCAGTTTTCCGCCCTGGCGTGATGATCCTGCGGCTGAATATTGTTGGGCGATGCGGCCAAAATCTGCCCCTTGCAATAACGCTGTGTGCATTTGCTCGGCTAGTTTTTTGGTGTCGGCGAAACTGCGTTTCGGTTCAGGCAGAAGGATAATCTCATCAATATCTGCATGCGGTTTTTTGATGTTTTGCTGGATGCGTTCTAATTCTTTTTCTGCTTCTTCTTGGGTGCTGGAAAATTGCTTGGCGTAGACGGATTGGATGGTTGATGCCCATAACACATCCGCCAAGAATTTCTCTTCGGCGACAGCAGGGGCAATCTGCAATCGGTCCATAACGGCTATCGGGTCTTCCCCGTTCTGGGAAAAGGATTGCATAACCAATTCCCGTGCCCGTCGGCGAGCAATCTCTTCGATGTTATTGCCAAGACGCAATCCTTCGTTGATCTTGATCATGTCATCAATCAGCATTTGCAGAACATCGCTGTCGATCTGGTCTTTGGTTTCAGGCGTATCGCTAATGCCCGTTGTTTTAACCAGAAAATTGCGCCGTTCTTCAAAATCAATGCTGGTGATCGGGTTGCCATCCACCACCGCAAGAACAGAAATGGATTTAGACAGTGCGTCATGGTGCGGAAGGATCAGGGTTGTGATCGTCAGCACAACAGCAAACAGCATGCGATGGATTGGAAATGTTGTCACGTTAGCGTTCCTCAGCTCGGATCAAAAGCCCCATGCCCATGATGATCATTAATATTGCAGGCGCAAACCCCGCGACCAGTGGGTGAATTCTTCCGGACGCACCCATAACATAGAGCACATCTTTTAGGAAATAAAACCCTAGCCCTAAGGTGACGGTAAAGATCACCACATGGCGCCATCCGGTTCGTTCGGTCAGGCTTAAAGTGAAGCGGCTCACAATCAACACCATACCAATAAAGACAAAAGGCATGGAAATTTGATAATAGAGATAGGAAAGATGGGCAAGGCTGGGCAGGCCTGCTTTTTCCAAAACATCAATATAACCCCATAATTCAAACAACGGGATGGTCTCAGGACGTTTGTTGGAATGGGTGAGGTCGCGTTGACTAAGCGATGACTGGATGCGGGTGAGGGTGACGTCACGCACTTGGGCGCTTTGGTCGAGCATATGCCCGCCTTTGATTTCCCAATACCCTTCTTGCAGGATGAGGCTATCGGGATAAAACCGCGAGATCAATTTATTGTCGCCATCAAAGGTATAGATCAGAGGGTCAATCAATTCGAGGTTTTCAGTATCAATCTCATTGCCATGGATAATCATGTTGATCGTTGAATTGCGATCGCGAAACCATATGCCTTCGGTGGAAACGGTTAAATTGCGTCCATTCCCACCAAATAAATTTTCTTCGAGGGTTTCAAAGCGTTTGCGGGTGGCAGAAGCAATAGGATCAATGATGACCAGCACCATCATGGATAAAAGCACAACAAAGACAATTGGTCCGGTGGTGATTTTCAGCAACGACAACCCATTGGTGCGAGCAATCACAATTTCGTTCGATGAGCGCAGTTTTTGGAAACTGATGATCAACCCAATCAAAAGTCCAAATGGAATCAATGTTGGGAGGGTTGAGGGCAGTTTCACCGCTTCCATCATCAGCACGGTAAATGAAGAAATGGCTTCTTTGTTGGAAACACGGCGAAACAATTCAGCCGTGTCGATAATCGCTACAATCATGACAATGGCAAAAACAGACGCGGTGACCCGTAACGCCAAATGGCGCATCATATAAAGCATTAAGGTAAATGAAATGCGGGCGCGGTTCATGCGTGGGAAACCTTCACGTTTTTTGATTTTACTCGAAGCAAATACAACCCAAAGATTGCAGGGCCGCCCGCGATGACATACATCATCGGAAAGATCATCGGGTAATCAACGGTCAAACCGCGGAAGGTGATGACCAGCAATTCAAAGACAATCGCAATCACTGAGCCGGTGAGAATGTTTTTCCAATTGTCGCTTCGCCGATATGAACTCCGCAATACCGCCACAACCCCAATCATAACCAGCGACAAACCCAGCAAAGGTGAGGCAAGGCGATAATGCCCTTCGGCGCGCATCTCTCGGGAAAAATGTTCATTACTAGATTTGCCCGCGAGCAGGGTGCTGATCGGCAATTCATTGTAATCAAGCGCTCTATTTTTCGAGGTTTGAAAATCCTGCGCCAAAGACAGGTTGTAGGATTCGAATTCAAGCACCGTCGCTTGCCGACTGCCTGGGGTGTATTCGGAACGAATGCCATTGTTGAATTTTAATTTCGGCGGTGTTGAAAACACATCAATTGATCCACTTTCCGCAATAATTTCAATGACCTTGCTGTCATCGCGGGTGTCATGGGCAAAAATATGTTGAAACGAATTGCGCGAGGTGCGGCTGTTGATGAATATCGTCAGCCCTTTAGTGATGTCGGTAAAAACCCCTTCTTGAAGGGTGACAATAGGTGCTGAACTACGAAGCGAATTGATCATGGATTTATAACCGCCGAACAAATGCGGTAAAATATAAATCGAATTGATAAAGAGATAGCCGGTCAGCAATACCCCAAGCATGATCGGCGCAAAAGCGATACGAATATTGCTCATCCCTGCCGTATACATCGCGATGATTTCTCGGTCAGCCGCCATTTTATTAAGCACCACCATCACCGCAGTAAACCCTGCGATAGGCAAAATAGCCATCAGCCAAAGCGGGACGGTAAAAGCAATGATAATCAAAAATTGAGACAGCGCCGCGCCTTTATTCACCAGCAATTCGATCAGTTGCAACGCCTGACCAAGCCAGACAATGCCGATTAACGACACGGTGCAGACCAAAAGCCAATAGACCATCTGTTTGAAGATATATTGCTTAATTTCCATGCCCAAGACATATCACGAAAACCCCAAAAATGTACAATAAATATAAGCATCTGCGGCGGATGTTTTGCTCAAAATTAGGTCAAGATAAAAATGTTTTGAAATTATTTTGGCCTTGGGCTTGATAATTATCAACGTCATCCCGATACTCATTCAGATAACGATTTCAACAAAGGATCAACCATGACTGCAACCCTAACTCTTCAATTTTCCAAGGCTCCTGATGAGATTGAATTTCCTGCCCTTGTTCTAGCCGGTTCTGCTGAGTCAGGCGACACGATCGCCATGTCAACAGCGGCTGAAACGGTTGATCACTTGTTGGATGGCGCGTTGAGCCGGGCGGCAGAGGAAAGCCAGTTCAAAGCCAAAGCAGGGGCAAGCCTTGTGGTGCGGAGCGCGGCCGGCACCGCGGTGCTGATTGGAAGCGGCGAGACCATCACCGCGGGCAAAGAGGCGGAAACCCTTGGAGGGCACGTTTTTGCAGCTCTTGGTAAGGCTGGGGTGAAAAGCGCAACCCTTCACGTTGATGCAGATGCTGAAGTGATCGCCGATATCGCGCATGGAGCGCATCTTGCTTCTTATGTGTTCAAACATTATTTCACCAAAGGCGATCAAGCCGAGGTGAAATCGCTTCAACTGACGATTGCTTCTGCGGAAGCAAAAGCTGCTGAAGCCGCCTATGAAAGCCGCGCGCAATTGGCGGAAGGTGTTTTTCTTGCCCGTGATCTGGTCACGGAACCTGCCAATAAACTTTATCCTGAAAGTTACGCGGAACGGCTTCAACCTTTATCAGAGACAGGCCTTAAAATCACCGTCCTCGATGAAGACGCCATGCGCAAAGAAGGGATGCATCTGTTGTTATCTGTGGGACAGGGCAGTCGCCGTGCGTCAAGAATGGTGGTGATGGAATGGCAAGGCAGCGCTAAAGATGAAGCCCCCATCGCACTGGTGGGCAAAGGCGTGTGCTTTGACACAGGCGGAATTTCGATTAAACCTGCGGCTGGCATGGAAGATATGAAATGGGATATGGGCGGCTCTGCTGCGGTGGTGGGTGCCATGCGCGCGCTGGCTGGCCGTAAGGTCAAACGCAATGTCGTGGGATTGGTTGGGCTGGTGGAAAACATGCCTGACGGCGAAGCCACCCGCCCGGGTGATGTGGTGACCTCCATGTCTGGGCAAACCGTTGAAATCATCAATACTGACGCCGAGGGTCGATTGGTTCTGGCCGATGTCTTAACCTATGCGAATAAATATTATAAACCTGCAAAAATGATCAATCTGGCCACGCTGACCGGGGCTATTTTGGTGTCGCTTGGTAAGGAATACGCCGGCTTATTCAGCAATAACGATGAATTGTCGCAAGCCATCATGACCGCAGGCAATGCCACCAATGAAAAGTCTTGGCGGATGCCCATGGGCAAGGAATATGATGACATGCTCAAGTCGCATATCGCGGATATGAAAAATATCGGCGGGCGTTTGGCGGGTTCCATCACAGCGGCGTGTTTTTTGGAGCGGTTTGTGGAAGGCGTGCCATGGGCGCATCTTGATATTGCTGGTATGGCTTGGTCGGATAAATCAACGCCAACAGTGCCGAAGGGCGGCACGGGCTATGGGGTTAAGATGCTGACAAATCTGATTGAAACAGGACTATAAGTTAGGGGTTGGATTATGGCCACTTTGGCCTTTTATCATCTGACACGATCCACCGCGGATGAAGCCTTGCCATTGCTCTTGCAAAAAACCTTGGGGGCGGAAAAACGCGCCTTGGTGTGTTGCCAAAACCAGCAAAAGGCGCAAATTTCATCGGCGGTTTGGTCTTTTGGTGAGGCATCGTGGTTGCCTCATGGTGTTGATGGCAAGGATGATGACGACGCTGATTTATGCCCCATTTGGATTAGCGATAACCCTGAACAAAATGCCAATAACGCCCAGTATGTTTTCTTCATGAGCGGGATCACCCCAACGTCTTTTGATGATAAAGAGCGGGTCTTTGTGTTGTTTGATGGAAATAACGCTGAAGATTTAGACGCGGCTCGGCGTCAATGGAAAGATTTCCGCGACGCAGGGCATGATCTAAGTTACTGGCAACAAGATGACGCTGGGCGTTGGTCACAATCGGCATAATTGTTTGTCATTTGGCCATGAAGGCTAGACATTCCCGGGCAAGCCTCCTATAAGGCGGGTGTTATCGCATTTTAACTTTCAGCCAAAAAGGAAACCCCATGGCCCTGGAACGCACTTTCTCTATCATTAAGCCTGATGCCACTCGCCGCAACATCACCGGACAGGTGGCGGCTCGCCTTGAAGAAGGTGGCCTGCGTATCGTTGCTCAAAAGCGCATCAACATGTCCCGTGAGCAAGCCGAAGGCTTTTACGGGGTTCATAAAGAACGCCCTTTCTTCAACGATTTGGTGGCTTTCATGACCTCAGGTCCAGTTGTTGTTCAGGTGCTTGAAGGCGAAAACGCTGTTGCCCGCAATCGTGAAATCATGGGCGCGACCAATCCTGCTGACGCCGCAGAAGGCACTATTCGCAAAGATTTTGCGGAAAGCATCGAAGCCAATTCTGTCCACGGCTCTGACAGCCTTGAAAACGCAAAGATTGAAATTGATTTCTTCTTCAGCGCTGATGAAATTACAGGTTAATTTATCGAAACCATGAAAAAAGGCCGTCTTAGACGGCCTTTTTTATTGCGCGAAAGCCTGAATTACAGCAGAAAAATTGCCATCATCACCAAGGTGAAAATGATCGCAATAATGGACCATTTCGAAAAGGCTAAAAAGTTTTTGTAAACATTAAGATGCTGCCGAGCTGCGCCATCAAAATTTGAAGTATCCATGATGTCCCCCATGTGATCATTGTTCTTTTTATGAACGAATTTATTGTGAATTTCAAGATCAACTGACGAAATTTACTGTTCTTTTAGGCTTTATGCAGGCCAAGAAGCCGGCGAATCCATGCCTTTGATGTCGCCAGGCAAGGTTCCCATTTCCATGGTGATTTGATCGCCATCAATCTTCAGAAGTCCTGCAACCAAAGCCCCAAGAACCATTGGATAAATCATATGTTCTTGCGTCAATACCCGGGCGGCGAGACGGTCTGCGTCGTCATCAGCAAGCACCGGCACAGCACGTTGGATCAGCACAGGCCCATCATCAAGATCAGCCGTCACCAAATGAACGCTACACCCATGCTCAGCATCACCGGCATCAAGCGCGCGTTGATGGGTGTCTAGCCCTTTGTGACGGGGCAATAAAGATGGGTGGATATTAAACAACCGCCCTTGATAGTGGCGGCAAAAATCACCGGAAAGAACACGCATATAGCCCGCTAGAAAAACAGCATCTACCCGCGCCAAATCAAGTGCATTGATGAGGGCGGCTTCATGGCTTGCGCGATCTTGATAATCAAGGCGGTTCAACACCAACGTGTCTATGCCCAATTGGGCAGCGTGATCCAATCCAAGGGCAGGTTTATCGGCAATAACCAGCGCCACTTCTGCATCCACTTGCGGTTGTAAAGCGTATTCCGATAAAGCCAGCATATTGCTGCCACGTCCGGAAATAAGAATGCCGATGCGAAAGGGCATTAGGCTTTATTCCATCCCTCAAGCCCATTCAGGCAAACCGCATCTTTTTGGCGAGGGATTAACGTACCGGCTTGCCAAGACTGATGCCCTGATGATGAAATCGCGTCTATTGTGGCTTGCGCTTGGTCAGGCGCGACATAGATCAACATTCCAATCCCGCAATTAAAAACGCGAGCCATTTCATAGGCTTCAATGCCGCCGGTGGTTTTGAGCCAATCAAAAACAGGCGGTAACACCCAACTAGATAGGTCAAGATCAAGCGCCAAATCATCGCGATATGCCCGCGGTGGGTTTTCGATCAGCCCGCCCCCTGTGATATGAGCAAGGCCATGGATTTGAGACGCGCCGCCCAATGTTTCAATCACCGCGGACACGGCTTTCGCATAGATGGCGGTTGGGGTGAGCAAACTATCCCCCAGCGATTGGCGATCATCAAAAGGTGAGGGGGCTTGCAAAGCAATGCCGCTGCGCTCAATCACCTTGCGAACCAGCGAAAATCCATTGGCATGAACGCCATGGGAAGCAATCGCGATGGCGACATCTCCTGCCGCTGTTCGAGCCGGGTCGATCATATCACCGCGTTCGACCGCGCCGACACAAAATCCAGCCAGATCATAAGCCCCGTCCGGATAAACCCCGGGCATTTCGGCGGTCTCACCACCAATCAAGGCGCAACCAGCATCAACACAGCCATCAGCAATCCCAGCAATAACAGTTTTGGCGGTTGCGGAATCAAGCCGGCCAGTGGCAAAATAATCGAGGAAGAAGAGCGGCAACGCGCCTTGCGCGAGCACGTCATTTGCACACATGGCCACAAGATCAATGCCAAGGCCGCGATGGTTTTGCATCGCTTGAGCCAATTCCAGTTTTGTGCCAACGCCATCGGTGGCGGCCACCAAGATCGGGTCTTGATAGCCGGCGGCTTTCAAATCAAACAACGCGCCAAATCCCCCTAACGCGGCATCAGCACCAGCGCGGCGTGTTCGTTTGGCGTCTACAGAAATTTCTCCAACCAGCGCATCGCCAGCATCAATATTCACACCAGCATCACGATATGTTAGCGGGGGAGTTGTGTTGTCATTCGCGCTTATGATAGCCTCCATATGCCCCACCTGTCTTGGCGGAATTTTAGGAATTTGTGATGCAAGATACCTCATCTTATACGCGATTTTTATGTTTTTGCATTAGCGTTTTTAGCGCTTTTTACATTTCTTCCGTTGCCCGGGCTGAAGAAACCTGCGCGAACTCGGTCTTTTTCGTCAAAGGGGTTGAAGTGGCGGTTCAAGCCGAATCAGGTGAAGCCGCTCGCCAACAAGCCACGGATCAAGGGCGTGATCAGGCTTGGGCTATCCTTAAAAACCGATTGTTGATTTCAAATCAACCGGTGGATGGCGATGGGGATGAATTTTCGATTGATGACTTTATTGATTACACGCGGATCGACGAGGAAACGGTTTTGGCCAATCGCTATCAAGGCCGTTTTGATTATTGCTTCGATCGTTTGCGGGTGCGCGACTATTTCAAGGCGAAAGGCTTAAATCACGCGGAATTGGTTTCAGCAAAAATGCTGATTTTGCCGATTTGGAATGAAGCCAATTCTCCGCGCCTGTGGCGACAGCCTAATCCGTGGTTTAAGGCTTGGAAAGACCAACTTGAAACCCATGATGGGTTGGTGCGGATGATGCTGACCAAATCGTTATTGGCGGAACGCTCCATCAAGGTCAGCGATTTGCTTTTAGAAAACAAAACCGCCATCGCTCAAATCGCGATGATGGAAAAGGTTGAACGTGTGGTAATCGCCGTCTTGACCCCAGAAAAATATGGCGCGGCCATCCGCTTGTCGATGACGGCAAAACTCTATCGCAAAGATGGCTCTTTTATGTCTGATATATATTCCATTACAGATTTTGACACGCCGGTGAGCAATATCCCCGTTGCGGTATCGGCCTTAGCCGATGATATGGCGCGCGGCGTTGAGGGCGTCTGGCGACGTGCCAATCAGATCAATCTTGACGATGCAGGGGTTTTGATGGTGCGGATTCCCGCCGCATCCATTGGCGAATGGACCAAGCAGATTAACGTGCTGGAAACCCTGCCGCCTATTGATCATCTCGAGGTGGTGCAATTAACAGCATCGGGCGGGGTGGTTCGGCTTCATCTTGCCGGATCAATGACCGCCTTAACCAATGCGTTAGAACAGCATCAATTGAAGATTGAAGATCAACGGGAGCGCAAAGAAGTGCCGCTTACCCTTGTTGCCACGTCCAACACCACGCCGTAAGATTCACCATGACACCTAAGCAATTCACTATGGATCTCATGCCGCCGCCAAGTTTGGCGCGTGATGATTTTGTCTTGGGATCATGCAATGCTTTGGCGGCGGATTGGGTTGATCGCTGGCCAGATTGGCCAGGGCGCATCAAAGGCGTGGTGCTTTATGGCCCTGAGGATAGTGGTAAATCGCATCTTGCTGCCATCTGGCAAAGCCGGAATCAGGCGAGCGTGATGACCCATCTTGATGACCAATCCATCCATAGTTTAGGGGATCAACAAGCCGTGATTTGGGATCACCCAATGCCCAATAATGATTGGCCTGAAGATTTGGTGTTTCACTGTCTTAACCGATTGACGGAAATCAATGGCTCGCTGCTTGTTTTGTCGCGGGTGCCAATGCCGCAACTGGATTGGCAGCTTGCGGATGTTTCATCGCGCTTAAATGGCCTGTCGAGCGCGGCGATTACTGATCCTGATGACGATATGCTCGCGTCGCTGTTGCATAAACATGCCGATGATATGGGGCTAGCCCTTGACGTGGACGTGACGCGCTATATCGTCACTCGTATGGAAAGGCGATTTTCAGCGGCACGCGAGATCATCAAACAACTCAACGATCTGGCCTTAGCCGCTAAAAAGCCGGTTACTGTGCCAATGGTTCGCGAGGTTTTTGAACAACAACTGCCTCTTCTTGAGCGTGACCACAACCAATAAAGATAAAAGATAAGGAACACTGATTATGGATTTAGGACTGAATGGCCGTCAGGCGATTGTATGCGCGTCAAGCAAAGGATTAGGCTTGGGTTGCGCCGAAGAATTAGCGGCCAATGGTGTCAATTTGATCATGAATTCAAGAACCGCTGATGTGCTAAACGCGTCGGCAGACCGTTTGCGCGACACTTATGGCGTCAAGGTCACAGCCGTGGCCGCGGATATCACCACAGAAGATGGCCGCAAGGCAGTACTCGACGCCGCCGATGGAGTGATTGATATTCTGGTCAATAACGCAGGTGGTCCCCCACCCGGCGATTTCCGAAACTGGTCGATGGACGATTGGCACAAAGCCTTAAACGATAATATGTTGACGCCAATCGAACTGATCAAAGCGGTGATTGATCCTATGATTGAACAACGCTTCGGGCGTATTGTGAACATCACGTCTGGCTCGGTCAAAAACCCGATCCCGCAATTGGGCATGTCGAATGGCGCTCGCGCTGGATTGACGGGCTTTGTGGCTGGATTGTCGCGGCAAGTGGCTCAGCATAACGTGACGATCAACAATTTGCTCCCGGGGCAGTTTGATACTGACCGCATCGCAAGCCTATTTGCTTCTCGCGCCAAAGCAGAGGGACGAGAAGCGGCGGAATTGCGCGCTGAAGCCGAAGCCCGTAACCCTTGCCGCCGCATTGGTCATATCAAAGAATTTGGCCAAGCTTGTGCGTTTTTATGCAGCGCTCATTCTGGTTATGTGGTGGGGCAAAACCTGTTGGTGGATGGCGGCGCGTTTAACAGCAGCCACTAAAAATTCCCCAAAAGTTAGCCAAGGGTAAATTATGAAACCTCGCATGGGAACGTGCGGGGTTTCTTGTTGCAACTGTGTTTCCCTGATATAACGAGGGCAAATCAAATCAGTTGATGACCCATGAATGAAGTGACGGCAAATCTTAATCTCGAGCAAGGCGGCGAGCTAACATCCCTTAGGACGTTGCCGATACCGCCTATTGGTCGTGAAAGCGAAGGGCATGTCATCAATCGCGAAGTGTCGTGGTTGGCTTTCAATGAGCGTGTCTTGGCGGAAGCGGAAAACCCCCTTCATCCATTGTTGGAACGGTTGCGGTTTTTAGCGATATCCGCCAGCAATCTTGATGAATTCATGATTGTGCGTGTGGCTGGGGTCAAGCAACAGGCTAGCCGCGGCATGATGGATAATGAAGCCAGCATGGCGATGCCTTCCGAAGTCTTGGCGGCATTATCGGTTCGCGTCCAGCATCTGCTTGAACGGCAACAGGTGATCTTGCCGCGTTTGCTTTCGGCGTTATCGCAATCAGGCGTTGAATTGGTGAGTCGTGATGGATTAAGCGAGGAAGATCAAGATTTTCTGCATCACTATTTTAATCGTGAAATTCTGCCCATCATCGCGCCTCTAACGATTGATCCAGCGCATCCATTCCCCTTTATTGCCAATATGGGGTTTGGGCTTTTCCTTGGTCTTGAGACCAAAAAAGGCAAGCCCAGCGAAGCCCTGATCATGTTAAGCCCTCGTTTGAGCCGGTTTATCGCCTTACCGGGGGAAAATGCGCGATTTATCACCCTAGAAGATTGCATCATCCTAAACCTTGAGCATTTGTTCCCCAAACATAAACTCAATGATCATGTGACTTTCCGGGTGTTGCGCGATAGCGAATTGGAAGTCGATGAAGAAGCCGAAGATTTGGTGGCAACTTTTGAGACAGCCCTGAAAGCCCGTCGGCGAGGCAATGTGATTGCGCTTGAATTATCCGCTTCTGAACCGGATGAATTTGTGACAGGCCTTTGTAACGCCATGGGCGTTGATGAGAGCGATGTTGCTTATGTGGGCGGGATGATTGGCCTTGCCGATATCAGCCAGATGTGTTCCGCCGGGTCTGATGATTGCGCTTCCCCAGTTACA
>CAYNQW010000041.1:0-12386 GCA_964399415.1 uncultured Hyphomicrobiales bacterium | reverse complement strand
CTTCTGATCCTGCACCGCTCCAGTTCTTGGCGCCATATACCGCTTGCGCCATGGGTGAATATTTCCGCGATAACGGCATGCACGCCGTGATCGTTTATGATGATTTGTCTAAGCAAGCCGTGGCGTATCGCCAGATGTCGTTGTTGCTGCGTCGTCCTCCAGGCCGTGAAGCCTATCCGGGCGACGTGTTCTACCTGCACTCACGTTTGCTTGAGCGCGCCGCGAAACTCAATGACGATAACGGCGCTGGTTCGTTGACCGCCCTGCCGGTGATTGAAACCCAAGGTGGTGACGTGTCGGCCTTTATTCCGACCAACGTGATTTCGATTACCGATGGCCAGATCTTCCTTGAAACTGAATTGTTCTATCAAGGGATCCGTCCTGCGGTGAACGTTGGTCTGTCGGTGAGCCGTGTGGGTTCAGCCGCTCAGATTAAAGCCATGAAACAAGTGGCGGGTTCGATTAAACTTGAATTGGCGCAGTACCGCGAAATGGCGGCATTTGCTCAGTTCGCTTCGGATATGGACGCCTCCACCCGCAAATTGCTTGATCGTGGGTCACGGTTGACCGAATTGCTTAAGCAAGCGCAATACAGCCCGATGCCCGTTGAAGAGCAAGTGGTTTCGATTTTCGCTGGGGTGAATGGTTACCTCGACGCATTGCCATTGGCCAATGTGAGCCGCTTTGAATCAGGTCTCTTGGATCATATGCGTTCCGCAGGTGCCACTATTCTTGCCACGATCCGTGATGAGAAGGCAATTTCTGACGACACCAAAGCCAAGTTGACCGCTGAACTTGACGGTTACGCAAAATCGTTCGCCTAAGGACGGCATAACCGGAGAGGGAAGATGGCCAACCTTAAGGACCTAAAAAACCGGATCAAAAGCGTGAAATCCACGCAGAAGATCACCTCTGCGATGAAGATGGTCGCCGCGGCTAAACTGCGCCGTGCGCAGGAAAACGCCGAACAAGCCCGGCCATACTCATCACGGATGAGCGCCATGATCGCATCCTTGGCGGCGAAAGCAGACGCGTCAACGGCGCCGCTGTTGTTGGTCGGCAATGGCAAGAGTGATCATCATCTGCTGGTTGTTGTTTCCGCTGACCGCGGTCTTTGTGGGGGTTTTAACGGCGGTATTATCCGTTCCACCCGCCGCGAGGTCTTGAAATTGCAAGCCGAAGGCAAGACGGTTCGTCTGCTGATGGTGGGGCGCAAGGCCACCGACGCTTTGAAGCGTGAATTCAGTGATCTGTTTGTGGAAACCCTTGAAAACATCCAAGGGACAGCGGTTCAATTCAGCGATGCCGATATGATCAGCCAGCGTATTCAATCGCTTGTTGATTCAGGTGAAGTTGACACGTGCTCAATCGTCTTTAACAAATTTGTTTCAGCCATCACCCAGGAAGTCACCTTCCGGTCATTGGTGCCCGCTGAAATTGATGACGCGGGTGACGCTGAAACCGCGGAAGGTGCGATTGCGCCAAACGAATATGAGCCTGATGAAAACGCAGTGCTCAGTGATTTGTTGCCACGAGCCTTAACCACGCAGATTTATGCGTCCATCCTTGAATCATCCGCCAGTGAATTGGCCGCGCGGATGACGGCAATGGATAACGCAACCCGAAACGCTGGTGATCTGATCGACCGTCTGACCATGGAATACAACCGGACACGTCAGGCCGCGATCACCACCGAACTTATTGAGATCATTTCCGGGGCAGAAGCGCTTTAAGCGTGCCCCCTAAACAACCGGAGCACTTCGCTATGGCTAAAAACGCAAACGGTAAAATTACCCAGATCATCGGCGCGGTTGTCGATGTGAATTTTGAAGGCGAGTTGCCGCCTATCCTCAACGCGATTGAGGTGGATAACAACGGGCAGCGGCTTGTTCTTGAAGTGGCACAGCACCTTGGTGAGCAAGGCGTTCGCTGTATCGCGATGGACTCCACCGAAGGTCTGGTTCGGGGTCAAGAAGCGGTCGATACCGGCGCGCCGATCACCGTGCCTGTTGGTCCTGAAACCCTTGGGCGTATTTTGAACGTGATTGGTGAGCCCGTGGATGAAGGCAAGCCAGTGAAATCCAAAACCACTTATGCGATTCACCGCCCTGCGCCAGACTATATTGATCAGTCAACCGAAGCCGAAATTCTGGTCACCGGGATTAAGGTTGTGGATTTGCTCGCGCCTTACGCGAAGGGCGGTAAGATTGGCCTCTTTGGCGGTGCTGGTGTGGGCAAGACCGTGTTGATCATGGAATTGATTAACAACGTGGCGAAAGCCCATGGTGGTTATTCTGTGTTTGCTGGTGTGGGTGAACGCACCCGTGAAGGGAATGACTTGTTCCATGAAATGGTGGAATCAGGCGTGATCGACACCAAAGGCAATGGCTCTAAAGCTGCGCTTGTTTATGGTCAGATGAACGAACCTCCAGGCGCGCGCGCGCGCGTGGCCTTGACAGGTTTGACCTTGGCGGAATATTTCCGTGACGAAGAAGGCCAGGACGTGCTGTTCTTCGTGGACAACATCTTCCGCTTTACTCAGGCGGGTTCAGAAGTCTCGGCGTTGCTTGGCCGTATTCCTTCCGCGGTGGGTTATCAGCCAACCTTGGCGACCGATATGGGCGCTCTGCAGGAACGCATCACCACCACCCGTAAAGGTTCAATCACCTCCGTGCAGGCAATTTACGTGCCGGCCGATGACTTAACTGACCCTGCGCCAGCGACATCATTCGCACACTTGGACGCCACCACCGTGTTGTCACGTCAGATTGCGGAATTGGGAATTTACCCAGCCGTGGATCCGCTTGACTCGACGTCTCGTATGCTTGACCCACGCATCGTTGGGGAAGAGCATTACAACGTGGCTCGCCGGGTTCAGGAAGTGTTGCAGCAGTATAAGTCCCTGCAAGACATCATCGCCATCCTTGGTATGGACGAATTGTCGGAAGAAGATAAATTGACCGTGGCACGCGCCCGGAAAATTCAGCGCTTCTTGTCTCAGCCTTTCCATGTGGCGGAAGTCTTTACCGGCGCACCGGGCAAACTGGTTTCGCTTGAAGACACGATCAAAGGCTTCACCGGCATTGTGAACGGTGACTATGATGACCTGCCAGAAGCAGCTTTCTACATGGTTGGCACCATTGACGAAGCGATTGAAAAAGGCAAGAAACTCGCCGCAGAGGCAGCCTAACGGCTGCCCCTTGGCGCGATAAGGGATTTGTAACATGGCGGATACAACAGCATTTGAACTGGTGACACCGGCGCGGGTGATGATCTCCCGCGATGCTGGGATGGTGGTAGCACCTGGGGTTGAAGGTCTCTTTGGTGTGCTTCCACGCCATGCGCCGTTGATCTCTACGCTTCAGCGCGGCGTTGTCGAAGTTTATGACAACGGCCAAGTCACGGATCGGATCATGGTTGATGGCGGCATTGCTGATGTGGCCGAAGACCGTTGCACGATTTTGGCGGAACGCGCCGAGAAACTCGATGCCGATAATAAAGCCGCGGTGGAAGCGCAATTGCAATCCGCCAAAGAAAATGGCCAAGACAATGTGGTTGATTTTCTGGAAGCGGTCTTAGACGCGCTAAAGGCTTAAAATAGCGGCGCAAATTCCGTTAAAATATTTTGGTAAACGTCTCGCTTAAACGGGACGGCTAAACTGGGCAGGATCGAAGGTTCTGCCCATTTCCATGACCGGAACTCAGGCTCTTCGGTTTTGATATTAATGTCGCTGTCATCGCCGAGAAAACGAAAAGCGATCCATTTCTGCGTTTGCCCCTTAAATTGACCCTGCCAGAGCCGGTTGGCTAAATTCGCTGGAATATCGTAATCAAGCCAAGCGGAATGTTCGGCAATGATTTCGGCGTTATTGGTGCCGATTTCTTCGCGCATTTCACGAAAGCCTGCGTCCATGGGCGTTTCGCCGTCATCAATGCCACCTTGGGGCATTTGCCAGGCTTCAACGGAATTATCAAGCCGCTGACCGACAAAGATTTTCTTCTGGGTGTTGATCAAAACAATGCCAACACAAGGGCGATACGGGCGCAGATGGTAATCAATCATGGTCTTACTTCAAATCTCTTGGGTGCTTAAAATTACTGATTGATGCTTTTGAAAATCTGCACCCCTTGGATCAAATCAATGGCGCGTGCCAATTGATAATCACGCAGGTTTACCGATTCATCTTCTTTTGTTGTCGAGTTGGTTTGACCTTCGGCTTTGTTTTCAAGATGGCCGCGCAAATCTTCTTCGCGCACAGCGCCAGCTTCAAGGTTTTCGACCACGGCCAATTCAACATCAATATCGGGGGTGATGCCGGTTGATTGTATCGACACGCCAGAAGGCGTGTAATAACGCGCGGTGGTGATGCGAATGGCGCCATGGCCGGGCATGGGAATAATGCTCTGAACCGAACCTTTGCCAAAAGAACGTGTTCCCATGATCACGGCGCGTTTATGATCCTTCAATGCGCCGGCAACAATTTCGGAAGCCGAAGCAGAACCGGAATTGATCAACACCACCAGCGGCAAGCCATCGAGCAAATCACCAGATTTCGCAAAATATCGGGAATTTTGATTGCCTTGCCGCCCACGGGTGGAAACAATTTCCCCCTTTTCAAGGAAAGCATCAGAAACAGAAACCGCTTCGCGCAGTAATCCACCGGGGTTGTTGCGCAAATCAAGGATCACGCCCTGCAAGTCATTGCCATGTTCAGCCCGCAATTCAGCCACGGCTTTTTCCAGCCCAGGGGTGGTTTGTTCCGAGAAAGTGGTGATGCGGATATAGCCAACTTTGCCATAACTTTGATGGCGAACGGAACGCATTTTAATCACATCGCGGGTCAAGGTCAGGTCGATAAATTGATCATCCTTGCGGCGAATGGTGATGTTGATATCGCTTCCCACAGGACCGCGCATCAATTCCACGGCCTCGGACAGAGTCATCCCCAGCACATCTTCGTCATCAATTTGAACAATCAAATCACCCGCTTGCACCCCAGCGTTAAAGGCAGGCGTATCATCAATAGGCGAGACCACTTTGACATAGCCATCTTCCATGGTGATTTCGATGCCAAGGCCGCCAAATTCGCCGCGGGTGCGTTCTTGCATCTTTTTGAAATCATCGTCAGGCAAATAATTAGAATGCGGATCAAGTGCGCTCAACATGCCATTTATGGCGTTGCTGATGAGCGTTTTGTCGTCAACGTCTTCGACATAATCATCACGGATCAATTGAAACGCATCGCCAAACAGCGACAATTGCCGATAGGTTTCGTCATTGGTGGAGGATTGGCTGATCGACGGGGTGCTGGGCAGGATAAAAACGGTCATCAATCCGAAGACAACCACCCCAAAAACCGCAAAGCCTCGAATGGCAAAGCTTAGGATGCGGTGAAAGCGTGGTGAAGAAGAAGGCGAAAACATGAGAATTATCCTGACGTTGGCATCATCACTTAATCTATGTTGCCCTGTAATCACGGCAAGATCAAGGCATGGAAAAGAGTTGGCAATGGCCTTCCTAAAGACGTGGGCGCAGCAAAGATTGTCCGGTCATTGCCGGGGGGACAGGCAGCCCCATCAAGGTGAGCAAAGTTGGGGCTAAATCACTAAGCCCACCATCAGCAATCGCCATATCCTTAGCGCCAATCAGATAGGCTGGGACAGGGTTATAACTATGGGCGGTATGCGGTGATTGCGCGGCATCATCCCACATGATTTCACAATTGCCGTGATCAGCGGTGACGATCATCACCCCGCCAACCGCTTCAATAGCCGCGATGGCCTTGCCCACCGCCGCATCAACGGTTTCAACCGCTTTAATGGCGGCGTTAAGGTCACCCGTATGCCCCACCATATCGGGATTGGCGAAATTAACAACGATCAGGTCATGGGATTGGTCATGGATGGCCGCCAAGAGATGATCCAAGACGCCATCGGCGCTCATTTCGGGTTTAAGATCATAGGTGGCGACTTTTGGGGACGCGATCAAATCATGTTCTTCGCCTTGGGCGGTTGCTTCAATCCCACCATTGAGAAAAAACGTCACATGGGGATATTTTTCAGTTTCCGCCAAGCGCAATTGCCGCCGCTCATGCGCCGCCACGACTTGCCCAAGGGTGTCGTTGATTTGCGGTGGACCAAAGAGGCTTGGCAAGACTTTGTCGAGATCATCGGAATAGGACACCAACCCCAAAGATGGGCTTAGTGTTGGGCGTGGGGATGGATCAAAGCCAGCGCTGTCCAGCAGATAGGCGGCGAGAATTTGACGCGCCCGATCCGCCCGGAAATTGCCCATCACCACCGCGTCACCATCCGCCATCCCTTTATAATCACCAATCACGGTGGGCAGGATGAATTCATCGCTCAAGCCTTCAGCATAACCTTGTTCGAGGGCTGTGGCGGCATCGGATTTGTGGCGATCTGCTTTGGCAAAAGTGATGGCGTCATAAGCGGCTTGGGTGCGCTCCCAGCGGTGGTCACGATCCATGGCGTAATAGCGGCCCGTCACGGTCGCCAAAAACGCGTCTTGAGGAAGTGATTCGGCAAAGGCTGGTAACGTTTCCGCCGCCAGTTTTGGCAAAGTATCGCGGCCATCGGTGAAAGCATGCACCGCCACCGGCACACCGCGCGCCGTTATGGCCTGTGCCAACCCAAGAATATGGGCATCGCGGCTATGGACGCCTCCAGCAGAGACGAGCGCCATCAAATGAGCCGTGCCGCCATTGGCCTTGAGGGTCGAGCAAAACGCATCCAATGGCGGCAATTGATGCATGCTGCCATCTTCGACCGCTGTGTTAATCCGCGCCAGGTCTTGGCGAATGATTCGACCCGCGCCAATGGTCATATGCCCGACTTCCGAATTGCCCACCTGACCGTCGGGCAATCCCACCGCAGGGCCAGACGCCAGAAGAAATGATTTTGGCGCGGTTTCATCAAGGCGATCAATCACCGGCGTCTGGGCAAGTTTGACCGCATTATGAGCAGACTCGTCACGGTGACCCCAGCCATCCATGATCAGCAAAACAACAGGTTTGGGATTGCGATTAGACATGCCCCATCTATACGCCAAGCCGCGGCGACTGACCAGATGTAGTTTGCCTTTTGGCGGTGATTGAGGGTTTGGCTATTTAAGCGTGGTGATACGGATGGCCGATCAGAATCATTTCGGCGCGGTAAAGTTGTTCGGCCACCATCGCGCGAAACAACATATGAGGCCAAGTCTGGCGGCCAAAAGAAAGGCGCAGATTAGCGGCGTTCAGCAAAACTTCATCATGGCCATCGGCACCGCCAATGGCAAACACCGCATCGCGGCACCCTTGATCGCGTTGGGTTTGAATTATCGCGGCAAGGTCTTCGGATGAGATGGATTTGCCGTAAGGGTCAAGCGCCACCAGAAAGGCACCTTGCGGCAGAGCGGCGAGCAGTTTTTCACTTTCATCTCGCTTGCGGTCAAGGCCAGCAGGACGCTTGGACACGCGTTCAATCCATTGGCCTTGATGGGGAAGTTTTTGGAACCATGTTTGCGCCAGCAGATGTTCAGGGGCTTGGCGGCCATGGCCAATAGCGGCAATGGAAAGTTTCATCGCTTGGACTCCCTCATCCCATGGTGAGATTAAGCGGAGTGGATGGTCACCACTTCAGCGTCTTGTTGATCAACCCACATTTTTTCAAGTTGATAAAACTCACGAACTTCGGGGCGGAACAAATGGACGATCACGTCTCCGGCGTCAATCAATATCCAATCACCGGTTTTGCCACCTTCTGAGCCAAACGGTCGCGCGCCATGATCTTTCAAATGGCGTTCGAGATGATCAGCCATGGCCATCAACTGCCGCGAGGATGCGCCAGAGGCGATAACCATAAAGTCAGCGATGGTGGATTTTCCAGCAAGTGGAATGGAGACAATATCTTGTGCTTTGTCGTCATCGAGGGACTTCAATACAAGATCGAGAAGTGCTGATGGATCAGCAGAATGTAAAACGGAAATTGTGATGCTCCTTCACGGGTTCTAATCTTACATGCCTTATACTAGCCATGTCTGATCTTAAAAAACAAATGATTTTCGTGTTTTGATCTCAATAAAAATTACGTCAGGTCAAAAATCTGCAGGTTTTGCGGCGGCGCGAATGGCGCTTGCCGATTGCGGATTCATGGCGCCACGCAAAAAACTCCAATGCCGATGAGGATACCCTTGGGCGGCTAATCGTGCCGGGGGCAAACGCCTTCCGGCTAGGGCTGCGCCGCGGCTGGCAAGGGCAGGCGCGACGGTGCCGGGGCGATTGATCACCGCCATTGCCATCATACGAGGAATATCTTGAGGGCGATGCCAATGGTGGAAATGCACCAAGTTATCGGCGCCCATGATCCAGATCAGTCGAGCGCGGCGACAATGGCGTTTGATGCGCCGGATAGTCAACACGCTATGTTGCAGGCGAAACTGATTCTCAAGGGTTGAAACCCGCATCCGCCGCGCATATCGGCAGGCATTGGCTTGCTTGAGCGCGCTGTCAAACCGCGCCGACACGCTAGCCATATCCTTTGAAGATTTGAGAGGATTTTGCGGGCTGACCAACCACCAAACCTCATCAAGGCGCAATTGCTGAGCCGCCATATCCGCCAATAAACCATGACCATCATGGGCTGGATTAAACGAGCCGCCAAATAGCCCGATGCGGCGGCGCCGTTGATCGCAAAAGACTCGCGCAATCTGGTGAGGACGCGCCAGCATCATTAGCCTCGGGTTTGCCCCGTGCCGCGAACGATGTATTTGAAACTGGTCAATTGTTCAGCCCCAACAGGACCGCGCGCGTGCATCCGTCCAGTGGCGATGCCAATTTCAGCCCCCATGCCAAATTCACCTCCATCGGCGAATTGAGTAGAGGCATTGACCATGACAATCGCGCTATCAACGCCGTTCAAAAACCGTTCGGCGGTGTCAGCATCTTCGGTGATGATGGATTCCGTATGGTCTGAACTGTATTGCCGAATATGCGCCATGGCACCCTCAACCCCATCCACCAGCCGTACCGATAGATCAGGGCTGAGATATTCGGTGGACCAATCGTCTTCCGTGGCTGGCACCGCCGCGTCGATCAAGGCCATGGCTTCGGCATCGGCGTGCAAGGTGCATCCGGCGGCAGTCAGATCACCTGCGATTAGCGGTAACATTTCCGATGCAATCTTGCGATCCACCAAAAGGGTTTCTGCCGCGCCGCAAATGCCAACACGCCGCATTTTCGCATTCACCGCGATCGCCCGGGCTTTATCAAGATCGGCACCAGCATCAATATAAAGATGGCAAAGGCCTTCCAAATGGGCAAAAACAGGCACTCTTGCGTCGCGCTGAACCCGTTCCACCAGCGATTTGCCGCCGCGAGGGATGATCACATCAATGCCGCCAGTGGCCGCCAGCATCGCTCCCACCATCTCGCGGTCAGTGTTGGTGACCAATTGCACCGCGTCTTCAGGCAAATCAGATTCGGCCAAGCCTGCGCGCATCAAATCGCTGAGCAGGGTAGCGGTATGGATCGACGCGCTGCCGCCCCGCAAAATAACAGCATTGCCCGATTTCACCGCAAGGCCGGCCGCATCAATGGTGACGTTAGGGCGCGATTCGTAAATCACCCCTAAAACCCCAAGCGGCGTTGCAACACGGCTGATGGCCAATCCATTGGGGCGTGTCCAAGACGCCAGCACACGCCCTAAAGGATCATTAAGGGCGGCAATATCGTCCAGCCCTTTCGCCATGCCTTCAATCCGCTCCGAGGTTAAAGCCAAGCGATCAATAAAAGCAGCGTCTTGTTGATCAGCACGGGCATTGGCCAAATCTTGTTCATTGGCGGCGAGAATATCCTCAGCCTTTTGCCGCAACAGGGCGGCGGCATGGGACAGGGCTTTATTGCGGGCGTCACCAGATGATTGCGCCATGGTGGCGGTGGTGGCGCGGGCGTTTGCTGTTAAAGTGGCCATCGCGGCTGTGTAATCAGACGCTGTGTAGTCAGATGCTTTGTTATTAGACATGGCGTTCCCCTTTGTGTTTTTCTTCGGCGGGTGTTTCAATGACCAAATCATCCGCGTGGATGACTTCATCGCGGCCTCGAAAACCTAGAATATCAGGAATCGCTGAGGAATTGCATCCCGCGATCTTGGCGATATCACCAGAGGAATAATTGGACAAGCCACGGCCAAGATGCTGATCTTCTGGGCCGCAAACAGCGATTAAATCACCGCGTTCAAATTGCCCATCGACATGGGTGATTCCCGCGGCCAGCAGGCTTTTGCCTTGGCGCAGGGCTTTGACGGCACCGTGATCAAGATGAAGTCGGCCTTGCGGTTGCAACCCTCCCGCGATCCAAATTTTGCGCGCTTGGGGTGGGTTTTCATTGGCGACAAACCATGTGGCGCGTTGACCATCCATGACGGCTTTGATGGGGCGAAGGATACGGCCATCGCAAATGGCCATATGGCATCCGGCATGGGTGGCGATTCGCGCCGCTTCAATTTTGGTGATCATCCCGCCCGAGGCATAATCTTCATGGGCAGGGCCAGCCATCGCCTTGATGGTCTCGTCAATCGCGGTGACTGCTGGAATATGCTGAGCGTTATTGTCTTGATGCGGGTCGGCGGTGTAAAGCCCATCAATATCCGACAATAGCATTAACACGTCAGCTGAGATCATTTGCGCCACTCGTGCCGCCAGCCGATCGTTATCGCCATACCGAATTTCCATGGTGGCCACGGTGTCGTTTTCATTGACCACGGGGATGATGTCATGATCCAGCAAGGTGTTGAGTGTTGCTCTTGCGTTCAAATGACGGCGGCGGGTTTCAGTGTCTTCAGGCGATAACAGAATTTGCGCGGCTTTGAGCCCTTCGCGTTCCAACGCCGTGGTCCATTCGCTGGCCAATTGCACCTGACCAATGGCCGCCGCCGCTTGCTTTTCTTCCAGTTTCATTCGAGATTTTGGCCGGTTGAGATGATGCCGCCCAAGGGCAATGGCGCCGGAAGACACCACCACGCAACGACAGCCCATGGCACGAAGCATGGCGAGGTCAGCGGCAAACCCCGCCAGACCATCTTGGCGCAGATCACCATTATCGTTCACCAAAAGCGCGGAGCCGATTTTGACCACTACCGTTTTGGCTTGGCCAATATAATTTTCAGAAATGGTCATATCAGGGTTGCCATGGCGGGCTGGGGTTGTCGATGGCTTCTGCATCAGCGCGGTTTTGCACGATGATTCCATAAAGTTGCCGAAGCAATTCGGTCATGCCTTGACCGGAAACCGAAGAAATTGCTTGAACATCATCAGCGCCAGCGGCGTTGAGTTCAGCCGTTAGGGTTGCGATGCGATCAGGGTCAAGCGAATCGGCTTTGCTGATGGCGGTGATTTCTTGTTTTTCACCAAGATCATCGTCATAGGCGGATAATTCGCGGCGAATCGTCTGCCAATTGCCAATAGGATCATCGGCGGTGCCATCCACCAAATGCAACAGCACTTGGCAACGTTCAACATGGCCAAGAAAACGGTGGCCGAGGCCAACCCCTTCATGGGCGCCTTCCACTAAACCTGGGATATCGGCTAAGACAAATTCATGGTCATCAATGCCGACCACACCAAGCCCGGGATGAAGCGTGGTAAAAGGATAATCCGCAATCTTTGGCCGTGCCGCCGACGTCGCTGCAAGAAAAGTGGATTTGCCGGCATTAGGCAAGCCCACCAGCCCCGCATCGGCGATCAGTTTAAGCCGCAACCAAACCCACATCCCCATTCCGGGAAAACCTTTATCAGCACGGCGCGGGGCTTGATTCGTTGACGATTTGAACGTCGCATTGCCGCGCCCACCATCGCCGCCGCGCGCCAAGGTGATGCGTTGGCCGATCTCCGTCAGATCAGCAAGCACCAAATCACCGTCTTCATTGAGGATTTGCGTCCCAACGGGCAATTTCAGCGTCACGTCACCACCAGATAAGCCCGCGCGATTCCGGCCGGCGCCGGGGCGACCAGATGGCGCTTTGAAATGTTGCTGATAGCGGTAATCAATCAAGGTGTTGAGTCCTTGGACGCATTCCGCAATGACGCTTCCTCCACGGCCACCATCGCCACCATCAGGCCCGCCACGCGGCACATGCGCTTCGCGGCGGAAACTGACACAGCCGGGGCCGCCATTGCCGCTTTGAATATAAACTTTCGCCTGATCAAGAAATTTCATTGCGAGGGTCTTTCGTTTGATGCTCGTGGAGCCATCCATCTTGTCTCAACAAAAAAGCGCAACCCGTGGGATGCGCTTTGGTGGCCACTGAGGCCCAGATTGGCTTGGCTCCCTCGTGAGAGGGATATGGCCAAAGCGGGCTATTCAGCAGCCTCGCTTGCCGGGACAACATTA
>CAYNQW010000040.1:0-12781 GCA_964399415.1 uncultured Hyphomicrobiales bacterium | reverse complement strand
GAAAAGAATATTTTGATTTCGCTCTTGCCAAGTCGCAATAAAAAACGAATATCATCATAGGAACATTTGGGTTTGCAATCTTGATCAAGCATTTCTTAACAATTTCATTCATGTTGGCATCAATCCTGTGGACGGTTGACTTAGCCCAGGCGCAACAAAAACGACCACGATCCACGCCGGTTGAAGTGGCCATCGCCGAACAAAAAATGATCTCCACCACCTCGACGGTTGATGGCCGGGTGGTGGTGGGCGCTGGTGTGCGGGTGGTGGCGCCTAAATCAGGACAGATTGTCTTTGAACCGCTCAAAATTGGTGAGATGGTCAAAAAGGGGGCGGTGATTGCGCGGATTGACGTCACCGACCTGTCCAAAAAACGGCAAGACCTTCGGCTCAAAGTGAAGCAGAAAAAAAGACAGATGGAAAACAATCGCCTTCGGATTGAGTCCGAAAGCAGCCGTCTGGATATTCTGACCAAACAAGCGGATTTGATCGCCAATCGGCTGGATCGCATCGAAACCTTGACGCAGAATCAGGTGACCACCCAAACATCGCTCGGCGAAGCCAATATCCGCTATTTTGAAAAACAACAGCAAATTATCCAAATAGAAAACGGCATCTCGATTATTCAGCAAGATCGCGAGGTCATGGCCATTGATCTTGAAACCTTAGAACTTGAGATCGCCGATATCGACCGCCAAATCAAGGAAGCCTTGATCGTGGCGCCAATAGATGGCCAGATCATTTCGCTTGCCGATTTCAGCATTGGATACAGCCGCGTGGGGGACACGCTGGTGACGCTTCAGCGCGATGATGATTATGAAATTGAAGCTGATATTCCCTTAGGTTGGATGGCGTATTTGCGCGATGTTCAAACCATCGAATACGAAAACCATCTTGGCGTCATGCAGACTGCGCGGTTGCGAGTCGAATTGCCTCAAGAAAACCCTCGCTCAAGAACACGGTTGGTGCGGTTTGAAATTCCAGGGGTGTTGGATGAAAATCTGCGCGCGGTCGGTGCTAGCCTTGCGCTGATGGTGCCCACCTCTATTCCAGAAGACCAGATCACGGTGCCGAGCGATGCGTTGGTGCCTTTGCGCGGCGGGTATATTGTTTTTGTCGTGGAAGATGGCAAAGCCATCCAACGGCAAGTGATGACTGGCGGCATTTTGGATGGGCGCGTTATCATCAAAGAAGGCGTCCAAGCGCAAGAACAAGTGGTCATCAAAGGCAATGAATTGCTGTCCAATGGGCAATCCATTCAAGTGATTGGCCAAGAATAGGGTTAAGCGGCTATGAACGCTTTCATTCGGTTTTCCATTGCCCATAAAATTGCGGTGATTGCCGCGCTGGTGAGCGTGTTCTTATTTGGCTTGCTGGCGATGCAGACCATCCCGATTCAGATGACGCCGGATATTGAAAAGCCAATCTATCAAGTCAGGGTGTCATGGCCGGGGGCTTCGCCTGAAGATATTGACCGCGAAATTGTTAACCGTCTGGAAAATGAATTGGGGTCGCTGGCGGGGATTGAAACCATCGATTCCCGATCCTTTACCGGTTCAGCGCGGATTACCCTGACCTATTCGCTCAATCAGAATATGGACGAAGCGCTGGTCTTGTTGTTGAGCAAATTATCCGGCATCACGGGCTTGCCCGATGATTCCAAACGCCCCACGGTGCGAACCTCTAACTCTGATGATAGCCCGATTGCTCGCCTGGCTTTGGTGGCGATGGCGGATGAAAAGACAGGCACCATTCCTAATGTCGAACAATTGGGCAGTTTTCTCGAAACCGGCATTCAAGAACCCCTGTCGCGCGTCCAAGGCGTCGCTGAAGTGTCCAGTTTTGGGGGCGGCGAAAAAGAATTGCGGCTGCTGCTGGACCCTGAAAAATTAAGCCGCTATCGCCTGAGCGTGGCCGAAGTCATTCGGGCGGTGCGCGGAGCATCAAAATTGGTCAGCATCGGCGCGGTGGATGAAGGCAAACGCAGTTATGCGGTGCGGTTTGAATCCCTGCCCTATACGCCGGAGACGGTCAAACAAATCATCGTCCGCAATGAAATCACCGAAGGCGGGGCGGTGTTCCCGGTCTTTCTTGGTGATGTTGCTGACGTGCGTCTTGATGTGCAGAAGCGCTCAAGTTTTCGGCGGCTTAATGGCAAAGACGCGGTGATCATCAATTTGCTGCGGGAACAAGGCAGCAATGTTGTGGAAACGATGGACCGGGTTAAAGCCGTGGTCGATGACCTTAATGCCACCAGCCTTAACCCACGGGGCTTGCAATTGCGGATTGTTTATAACGAGACCAATTACATCTCATCAGCCCTCGATTTGGTGCAACAGAATATCTATATCGGTGGGTTTTTTGCACTGATTATTTTGATGCTCTTTCTGCGATCAGTCTTGCCGACGGTCATTATCTTTATCGCGATTCCAGCGTCGGTGGTGGGCACATTCGTGGCGATTGCCGGTTTGGGCTTGTCGATTAATGTTATCTCTCTGGCGGGTCTCGCCTTTGCCGTCGGGATGGTGGTTGACGCCTCGATTGTCAGTTTGGAAAATATTTATCGCCATCGGCAATCAGGATATGATGCCCCCTATTCCGCTTATCATGGCGCAAGGCAGGTCTGGGCGCCTATTCTGGGGGCGTCGCTCACCACGGTGATCGTCTTTATTCCTATTTTGATGGTGGATTTGCCCGTCGGCCAGTTGTTCCGTGATATCGGGATTGCGATTGCCGTGGCGGTGTTGATTTCTGCGGTGGTATCAGTAACGGTGATTCCCACCATTTCCGCAAGTTTGCTGAAAGGTGATGCCGATCGCTTTTCGACCATGATGGCGATTCCTCTTCTGGATCCTTTGGCGCAAGGCTTCCGCGGTTTGATTGTGAAATATGCTCAATTTATCACCCAGCGTTTAGGGTTGGGGCTTGGGTTGGTGGCGTTTATCCTTTCGGGGTCTATCGTGACCGCTTATTTGATTATGCCAAAATTAGATTACCTGCCCGATGGCAACGCGAATTTTGTCTTCGCGCGAATTTCGGTGCCGCCGGGATATTCGCTGGAAGAAACCAGCCGCATCGCCCGCAAGATGGAGACCAGCGCCAAACCGCTTTGGCAAGATGACGTCAGCCCAGAAGAGCCAGCCATTGATCGGTTCTTCTTTGTGGCTTACGGCGGCGGGGCTTTTGCTGGTGCTTCCGCTAAAGATGGGCGGCGGGTGCGAGAATTGAGCGGGTTGTTAACCGAACCTCTTCAGGATGAGCCGGGAACTCGTGCGTTTGCCCGCCAATCCTCTTTATTTGGGCGATCGGTTGGCGGCTCCCGCTCCATCAATGTGATTGTATCAGGGCCAGATGTTAGCGCGATTGAGAACGTGACGCGTGCGCTTGATGAAAAACTCAACCGCCGGTTTCCGCGCAAAGACGGCAATCAAATTCGGGTGCGCCCGGGGCTGAACAGCCAAGTGCCTCAAATTCGTGTTGAACCGGATCAATTGGCGCTGGCAAGGGCGGGCTTTACGGTGGCGGATTTCGTCACCGCCGTTGATGTGTTTAACGATGGCATGGCGGTGTCGGAAATCCCCTTGGATGGGGAATTGATTGATTTGGTGGTGGCAGGAAAGAAAGCCACGGAATTGTCGATTGATGACTTATCCACTTTGCCTATTGTCTCGCCATTGGGTCAAATCTATAACCTCGATCAATTGGCGGAAATTAGCATCATCAGCGCCCCGATGGAAATTCTTCGCCATGGCGGTCGGCAAATGATGGAAGTGCAATTGCGCCCCCATGAGGGTCTGACCATCGAAGATGCGGTGGCGCAGGTTGAAGAAGAAATCACCCTCTTGCGCCAAGAGGAAACCAATCTTGATGGGATTGCCTTTGACATCAGCGGGGCGGCCGGTGATTTGCAACAGACTTGGCAAGCCTTGAAGATCAATTTGGTCATTGTTGTTGGGGTGATTTTATTACTGCTCTCAATTTTGATGCGTAGTTTTATCCTTCCGCTGACCATTTTCACCGTTGTGCCTATCTCTGCCGCGGGTGGGATTTTTGGGCTATTTGTGCTGAACCAATTTATCCGCCAATCCCTCGATATGCTCACCATGCTTGGGTTTATCATCTTGATTGGGGTGGTGGTGAATAACGCGATCTTGATGGTCGAACAAACCATATTGCATATCAAAGAAGATCGTTTTGAGCCTCGTGATGCCGTGATTGAAGCCACTAAAAACCGCATTCGGCCGATCATGATGTCGAGTTTAACGTCTTTGTTTGGGTTAATCCCGCTGGTGATTTTCCCTGGGGCAGGGGCGGAACTTTATCGCGGCATTGGCGCGGTGGTTTTTGGCGGACTGTTGGTTTCGGTGATTGCGACGCTGATCATCATACCGCCGATGTTGACGCTATTTGCCGGTGTGCTGAAAACCGTTGCCGCGAGCGGCGATGCTATGGATTTTGACCTAGACCGATCATCCGACAAAATTCTTTGAGAATTGCCGCGCTTATGCGTAGAATAATTGTCGAACACCTCCGTCCTAGTGATCAAGTTTTGCCGGGTATGTTATGGGCGAATATGGACAGAGATCATCCATATCCGGAGTTACAACATGATAAAATCAATCTTTCTCGCCGTCACAATGCTTTGGGCAGGTTTAGCGGCTTCTTTTTATAGTGTCAGCGCAAAAGCCGCTGATTTTGAGCAAATTACCGCCGCCGCGGCTGGTCAAACCGTCCATTTCAACGCTTGGGGCGGCTCGCCGGTGGTGAATGATTATATCGCTTGGGCGGGCGAACGGCTCAAAGAAGACCATGACATAACGCTTGTTCATGTGAAATTAACCGATACCGCCTCGGCGGTTAGCCGCATCTTGGCGGAAAAAACCGCAGGCCGAACAAGCGATGGCAGTGTTGGTTTGATCTGGGTGAATGGTGAAAACTTCGCCGCCTTAAAAGACAATGGATTGTTGCGCCAAGATGCTTGGGCTTTTGATTTGCCGTCATGGCAATTCACCGATGCTGAGGCTTTGCCAGCCTTGAAGATTGATTTTGGCAATCCCACAGAAGGGCTGGAAAGCCCATGGGGGCGGGCGCAATTGGTCTTTGCTTATGACAGCGCGGTTTTATCGGAACCGCCACGATCAGCGACAAAACTGAAAGATTGGATCATCGCCAATCCGGGGCGTTTCACTTACCCCCAGCCGCCAGATTTCACCGGCACAAGTTTTTTGAAGCAAATTGCGCTGGAATTAACGAAGGATCACGCGGTGTTTGCTATGCCCGCCGATCAAGCGGATGCCGATGCTGTCTTAGCGCCGCTTTGGGCTTGGCTTGATGCGGTGCATCCATCGCTTTGGCAAAATGGCCGGAATTTCCCAAAAAATTACACCAATTTGGCGCAATTGATGGGGGATGGTGAAATCAATATGGCCATGGCGTTTAACCCGGCGAAGTTTTCCAATGATATTCAATCGGGAGCCTTGCCCGATACCGTGCGTTCCTATGTCCATGACCGTGGAACGCTTGCCAATATTCATTATGTTGCCATTCCATTTAACGCGGCTTCTCCAGAAGCGGCGCAGGTGGTGGCAAATTTTTTGCTATCCCCAGAAGCGCAATTGCGGAAAGCCAATTCTGATATTTGGGGAGACCCAACGGTGCTGTCGATGGCCAAATTAAGCGCCGCCGATCAAGCGGCTTTCGCGGCGTTGCCGCGCGGCATCGCGACGTTATCCGAGGCTGAATTGGGGCGCAGTTTGCCAGAGCCGCATCCAAGTTGGGTGGCGGTGATTGAGGCCGGATGGGCTGAACGTTATCTCGCAGGTCAGTAATCAAAATCAGGGGCGGTTGTGATGGTGGTTAGTGTTTTCATCATCATGATCGTGCCGGTGATCTTGGGCGTGATGGGGGCGGTTTTGCCAGCCTTCGGTTATTTCCCGCCCTTGGGGGGAGAGACGATTAGCCTTGATGCGTTCGTTTCTTTTTTGGCGTTGCCGGGCATTCATCACGCCATCATGTTGAGTTTTTTGACAGGGTTGGTGGCAACGTTATTGTCCTGCGGCTTGGCGTTGATCTTGCCAGGTTTACTATACGGCACCCGATTTTTTGGTCTGATGCGTCGATATTTGGCGCCGATCCTTTCGCTTCCCCATGTGACGGTGGCGGTGGGGTTGCTGTTTTTATTGCAACCAAGCGGCTGGATGATGCGGTTGATCTCCCCGGGACTCACCGGTTGGGAGAGGCCGCCGATTTGGGGCATCGTGCATGATCCCTATGGGTTGGGATTGATTCTTGGATTGGTCGCAAAAGAAGTGCCTTTTTTGGTGTTGTTGGTCTTGGCAGCATTATCGCAAATCAACACGCGGCCATTGCTCACCGTTGGCCGATCCTTAGGCTATGGGCCGATGGCCAGTTGGATTTACTTGATTGTGCCGGCGTTATGGCCTCGGCTTCGGTTGGCCATGATCATTGTCTTGGTGTTTTCCTTGTCGGTGGTCGATATGGCGGTGGTTTTGATGCCTTCCACCGCCTCGCCCCTATCGGTTCGATTGCTGACGCTTTATCAGGATGCAGATTTGGCCATGCGCTTCCCCGCATCCGCGGCGGCCATGGTGCAAATCGGGTTGGTGGCCATGACGGTATTGATCTGCACCTTGGGCTTGGGGCTGGTGAAACGCTTATCCGGGCATCTCGCCTTTACCGGCATACGTTTTTCATCGGCAGGTCTAAGCATCTTCAAACCGTTATTCCTTGTGGTGGCGGTTTTGCCGTCGATCTTAGCGGTGTTGGGGTTGGTTGCCGCGGGGTTATGGTCAGTGGCCAATCGCTGGCGGTTTCCGAGCGCCTTTCCTGATGCGTGGACCCTGCGCCATTGGACATCGGTGTTTGGCGGGTTAGGGGATGTGTTGCTGACCACCTTAACCCTCGGCGTGGTGGTTTCTGCCTTGGCGGTGATATTGACGATGATCTGGCTGCATCGCCATCCATCCAAAACAGGGTCCATGGCCGAAAACTGGTTTTATCTTCCGTTGCTATTGCCGCAAGCGGGATTTTTATTCGGCGTTCAGGTCATGCTGCTATGGATGGGGTTAGACGGCACTTGGCTGGCGTTGATTTGGGCGCATCTGCTGTTTGTCTTGCCTTATGTTTGGTTGTCGCTTGCTCCATCATGGCGGAATTTTAACACGCAATGGCTGGTGCTGGCGGCGAGTCTTGGCGCTTCCCCATGGCGGCGCTTTTATCGCGTGCAACTGCCGATTTTATTGCTGCCGGTTTTAACCAGTTTTGCCGTGGGCTTTTCGGTCAGCGCGGCGCTCTATCTGCCGACCATCTTTGCCAGCAATGGGCGGATCACCACCTTAACCGTAGAAGCTGTCACCCTTGCCGAAGGGTCAAGCCGCAGTCAATTGGGCGTCGCCACGGGATTGCAAATGGCCTTGCCTTTGGTGATCTTTTTGCTGGCAACGGTGTTGGCGCGGTATCGCTATCGGCGGTTTTCTTATTTTTCTTAGCCGCGACATAACGTCATGACGGATAGACTTGCCGATTGATGCAAATCGGCTTATATAAGCCATACTCTTTCACGATTGAGATCATGATCTCCGCATTCACGGCGTCAGCCAAGCCGCAGATCAATACAATATGCTTTCGTCAAAAGACCGTTCCATTTTTGATCACAGGAGATGCCTATGTCTGCCCATGCCCTTTCCCAAAAAACCATCGCTTTGTTGGCTTGCAGTGGATTTGATGAACAGCCTTTCGTCTCCCTTCAGCAAGCGTTGGTGGCAAAAGGGGCAACGGTTAAGATCATTTCCCGCGATAATGGCTTAACCAACGGCTGGTCGAATGGCGTCTGGGGTTTGTCTTATCCTGTTGACGCGGCCTTGTCCGAAACCCTGGCGATTGATTACGATATTTTGGTGGTTCCTACCGGCGAACGGCATAGCACCATGTTGCTCAATGACCCCCATGGCCGCCGGGTTGTTAACGCGTTCTTGCGCGAAGATGCACCAGCGGTGGTGATTGGTTCCTCGATTAAGGCACTTCAGGAAAAAGATTTGCTGGATGGCCATGATTTTGATGAAACCAGTCTTTCGGTTTCAAAAAATCTTGTGCTGGCTCCCGAAGACACCGATACTGACAGCGTGATCGCTGCCCTCACGGAAGTGGTGGAAAGCGGTGACAAAGCGGCTGCCGCTTAACCTGCTGTCTTTGGTCGGCGCGGTTTAGGGTTGCCGTTTGTTTAGATCTTAAGACGGCGCGCTATGGACAAACTGCCTTCACCTTGCATCAGCATTTGCCAGATTGATCCTCTCGGGGAGTTCTGTGTTGGGTGTTATCGCACCCGACAAGAGATTGCCTCGTGGTCACGCCTTGATGTTGATGCCCAAAAAAACCTGATTTCAATTTTACAAGACCGCCGTGCAAAAGCGACTGGCCGAAGCCGACGATCCCGCAGAAGGGTTAAACCAGCATGACGTTATTTCATGATCTTTTGAACGAGCGAGGCGTGTTGCTCTGCGATGGGGCGACGGGGACGAATTACTTTGCTTTAGGGCTTGAGACTGGCCACCCGCCAGAATTCTGGGCGCTTGAAAAACCAGAGCTTGTTCTGGGCTTGCATCAGCGGTTTTTAGACGCCGGATCAGACATTATTTTAACCAATTCATTTGGCGGCACGTCGTTTCGTTTGAAATTGCATCAAGCCCAAGATCAGGTATCGGTATTGAATATCGCGGCGGCAAAATTAGCGCGGCAAGCTGCTGATGATCACCACGCCGCCACTGGACGGAAGGTCTTGGTGGCAGGGTCGATGGGCCCGACGGGGGAATTGTTTGCGCCCCTCGGTATGCTTGATCATGCGGCGGCGGTGGCTGGATTTCAAGAACAAGCCAATGCCCTCAAAGAGGGCGGTGCTGATCTGCTTTGGATCGAAACCATTTCAGCGATTGAAGAAATCAACGCGGCTTTTGAAGCCGCGGCATCAACAGGGTTGCCTGTTGTATCGACCATGACCTTTGATACCGCAGGCAAGTCAATGATGGGGGTTAACCCTGATGATTATGCCCGTCATGTGAACGGCCTTGGCGTTGTCGCCTTCGGTGCGAATTGCGGGGTGGGGCCGGCGGAATTGTTGCATTCGGTTTTGCAGATGAAGATTGATCACGCCCCCGTTTTAATTGCCAAAGGCAATTGCGGCATTCCGGAATATCGAGATGGCGCGATCCATTATCATGGCTCTCCAGAATTAATGGCAAAATACGCCATTTTGGCGCGGGATGCCGGTATTCAAATCATCGGGGGGTGTTGCGGCACGACGCCGGAACATATCAAAGCCATGCGGGATGCGATTGATCTCACCCCCCCCACGGGAGACGTGACGCTCGATCGTGTGGCCGCCGAAATCGGTCAGCCATGGCAAGGGCTTGATGCTTCGAAAGCCCAAGGAAGTGGTGATCAGGGACGTGGCGGTGCTTCGCGCCGCCGCCGCCGCCGAGATGGTTAAGCCGGTCTTATTGGCGCAACATGGATAAAGCCTTGATAATCGAGGCTAGCCGTGCATACTCACGGCGCAGAACAGGCCATGGCCTGACGATTGAACAATAGGGTTTTGAGATGACCATGCATATGTACCGCAGCCATTATTGCAACCTGCTTCGTGCTGACAATGTGGGCGAGACCGTTCGTCTTTCAGGTTGGATTCACCGCAAGCGTGATCACGGCCAACTGGTCTTTATTGATTTGCGTGATCACTATGGCATCACCCAATGCGTCGCGGATTCATCAGACCCGACCTTCGCGGAAGTGGAAGCAACCCGCAATGAATCGGTGGTCACCATCACCGGTAAAGTCGTCAAGCGCACCGAAGAGACCATCAACACCAATTTGCCGACGGGTGAAATCGAAGTGCGGATTGAACAGTTTGAAGTGCAATCTCACGCCGCTTTGTTGCCGCTTCAGGTTAATTCTGACGAAGACGCAGGGGAAGAAACACGGTTGCGTTACCGCTATCTGGATCTGCGCCGCGAACGCCCGCATCAAAATATTATGTTGCGCGCGCAAGTCATTCAGTCCATTCGCCGCCGGATGGTGGAACTGGGCTTTATGGAATTTCAAACCCCTATCCTCACCGCCTCATCACCCGAAGGCGCGCGTGATTTTCTGGTGCCGTCTCGCCTGCATCCCGGTAAGTTTTATGCCCTTCCTCAGGCTCCTCAGCAATTCAAACAGCTGATCATGGTGTCAGGCTTTGATAAGTATTTTCAAATTGCGCCTTGTTTCCGTGATGAAGACAGCCGCGCTGACCGTAGCCCCGGTGAATTTTATCAACTTGATCTGGAAATGAGTTTTGTGAATCAAGATGATGTCTTTGCCGCGGTAGAACCGGTGATTGCAGGGGTATTTGAAGAATTCACGGATCAACCAGCACCGGCTCCTTTCCGGCGAATTGCTTTTGCTGAATCCATGCTCAAATATGGTTCGGATAAGCCTGATTTGCGGATTCCGATTGAGATTAGAGATGTGACGGAAACGTTCCGCGGCTCAGGGTTCAGCATTTTTGCCAATGCTATTGAAAAAGGGTCAGTGGTGCGGGCTGTTCCAGGCCCAGGATGCGGTAGCCGCTCGGTTGCTGATCGGATGAACGCTTGGGCGCAGGGTGAAGGCGCGCCGGGCATGGGCTATATTATCTATGCTGAAGGCGAAGCGCGTGGGCCCATTGCCAAAGCGCTGGGCGAAGATAAAGCCATTGCTCTTCGCGATGCGCTCGGCGTTAACGATGGTGACGCGGTGTTCTTTGCTTGCGCCGCCGAAGCCGAAGCCGCCACTTTAGCCGGTCGGGCGCGGATCAAAATCGCCGATGACCAAAATTTACGCAGTGGGGGTTTTGAATTTTGCTGGATCGTGGATTTCCCCATGTATGAACAGGATGAAACCACGGGCGAGATTATTTTCTCCCACAACCCGTTTTCCATGCCACAAGGTGGGCTTGAAGCGCTGGAAAAGATGAACCCGCTTGAGATTAAAGCTTGGCAATATGATTTGGTCTGCAATGGCGTGGAATTGTCATCAGGCGCTATTCGAAATCATTTGCCCGAGGTGATGTATAAAGCCTTTCAGATTGCTGGATATGGCCCTGAAGTGGTGGACAGCAAATTCCCCGGCATGATCAACGCCTTCAAATATGGCGCTCCGCCCCATGGTGGCATTGCCCCGGGGATTGACCGCATCGTGATGCTGATCGCTAATGAGCCGAATATCCGCGAAATCATCCTTTTCCCGATGAATGGTAAAGCCGAAGACTTGATGATGGCGGCGCCTTCTGAAGTGGGCGATGATCAATTGCGGGAATTGCATATTCGCAAGCAGCTTCCGCCAAAACCAGCATCATCCTAAACGATAACGCTTCATCAAAACCCTGCTTCGGCAGGGTTTTTTATGGCGTAAATGATAAGACGGTCAGGCTTTACGCGACAAGCCATGGCTTGCCCAGATCACGGTAATGAGCAAAATAGCCGCTCCAGCTTGATGAAGGGTGCCAAGGCTAACCGGCACCGCATGAAGCAAGGTCAAAATTCCCAAAAGAAATTGCACTAGCACCGCGATCAACACGGCATAGCCTCGGCTTTGCAAGCCTGATGTGATGGCGCGGCGTGTGATGGAAAAAACACCAAGCACCACCACCACCGCCAGAAGGCGATGATGGAACTGCGCCGAAGCTGGGTTTTCAAACGCATCTTTAAGGCCCAACTCACCATATTCAATCGGCACCAACCCATCGCCCATGAACGGGTATTCGTTGTACAATTTGCCAGCGTCCATGCCAGCGACAAAAGCGCCTGCGATGATGGTGATCGCCAGCAGACCCATCACCCCCATCAGATGCCCTCCGGGGTGATGCGCGCGGCCATCTTGAAGATCAAGGATGGTCCAAACCAACAACCCAAGGATCATCAAGGCCGTGCCCAAATGTGTTGCGAGGCGATATTGGGAAACGGCAGGGTTATCCACCAAGCCAGATTTCACCATCCACCAGCCAATGACGCCTTGAAACCCGCCAAGGCAGAGCAACGCAATCAGCCGCCAGCCATAGCCTTGGGGTATCATCCGCCGCCAAGCGAAGATAAAAAGCGGCACTGCAAAGGCGAGGCCAATCAATCGTCCCAGCACGCGATGGACATATTCCCAAAAGAAGATCGTCTTGAACTGCGCGAGGTTCATGTCAAAATTAATATGGATGTATTCAGGGGTGGCTTGATAAAGGGTGAAAACACGCATCCATTCGGCTTCGGTCAAGGGCGGCAGCATCCCGATCAAGGGGCGCCATTCGACCATCGACAAGCCGCTTTCCGTCAGGCGCGTGATGCCGCCGACGACAATCATGGTAAAGACCATCATGGCAACACCATAAAGCCAAATAATCACCGCGCTATGATGCGACGGCTTTGAGGCAGGGGCTGTTCCAGGCAATGTTTTTGCGGTGTATCTCATGATTTTTACATAACGCGGAATCAGCATGAAGGCCAAGCCGCAAGACCAGAAAAAACCGCGACGAATTGATGCGGGTTCGCGCAGAATCCCTGAAATATCAACAAAATTCTAATTTTTAGGAGAAATCGCTAATTTTTTTTGCCAGTCACCTTGACGTGGCTTTCTGAAAGGCTCATATGCATCCAGTGAACCGATTAGCACTGTCTGCGCTAGAGTGCCAAACTCAAGCAAGGCGGCTAGTCAAAACATTTAACCTCAGGAGGACAGGCATGAAATTCAAGCCTCTTCACGATCG
>CAYNQW010000039.1:0-12820 GCA_964399415.1 uncultured Hyphomicrobiales bacterium | reverse complement strand
GGGATGTGGGCGGAATTTGAAGATATCCCTCATATTGAATTGCTGAAATAGCCCGCAAGCGGCGAATATCAGACCGCGCGTGATGCCGCGAAAGCCGCGGTTTCAATCAAGGCATCTTTTGCTGGGCTTGAGGGCAGGGCGGCAAGGCATTGCCCGGCTTGTTCGGCGTGTTTCCGCGCCTCCGCTAAAGATTGCTCAATGGCGTCATATTTGGCCATCAAGCGTTGCGCTTCGGCCAAATCCCCGTCACGCAAATCGCCTGCACCGATGGTGCGTTGCCAGAAGGCTTTTTCTTCAGCATCGCCTTGGTGAAAGGCCATCATCACCGGCAGCGTGGTTTTGCCCTCGGCAAAATCATCGCCCACCGTCTTGCCCAGACGGGTTTCATCAGCGGCATAATCCAAGGCGTCATCGGTGATCTGAAACGCCACCCCCAACGCCATCCCATAATCTTTCAGGCTAGCGACCACGGCGTCATCACCGCCCGCGATCAAGCCGCCAGTCTCACTTGCCGCGGCAAAAAGTTCAGCGGTTTTGCCGATGATCACGCTCAAATACGCGTCAATATCCGTGTCAGGCTTGCCCGCGATCAGCATTTGTTCAATTTCGCCTTCGGTGATCCGCGCCGATGCTTTCGACAACCGATCCAAAACGGCGAGGTTGCCAGTTTCCACCATCAATTCAAACGCCCGGGCAAAAAGAAAATCCCCCACCAGCACCGAGGCTTCATTCCCCCAAATGGCATTTGCGGTTTCTTGCCCGCGGCGCATATTGGATTCGTCAATCACATCATCATGAAGCAAAGTCGCGGTATGGATGAATTCTACCGCCGCCGCGAGTTTAGCCGCGTTCAGCTGCGCTTCTTCAGTCTCCGCGTTTTTTGCCCCAGTCGTCATTGCCCCTGCTAAGGTCAACATCGGGCGAATTCGCTTGCCGCCAGATGCCACCAAATGCCCTGCCAAGGTGGGGATGAGGTCAATATCACTCTGCATCCGTTCGACGATAATCGCATTGACCGAAGCCATAGCGGTTTGGGTCAATTGCAAAATAGGATCAAGCGAAGGGGAAGAAGGCATCAGCAGCTTTCACGGGGTTGGTTTGTTTGACCCCCCTGATATGCCACGTTTCGGCAATAAGTTGAAGCCTGTTTCCATCAAAACGTCTTGGATGGGGTTTGCGCTTACGGCGCAGTCATGCCAAATTAGCGCATGAAAGATATTCTGACGATCACCGATCCCGTGCGGATTTCGTTTATCGAAGCCTTGCTCAAGGATGCCCGCATCCGATACGCCATCCGCGATGCGCATATGGCGGATTTGCTCGGTCAGCAAAACGGACTTTTTCCGAAACGCTTGGCGGTGGAAGTTGATGACGCGATGCAGGCCGAACGCGTCCTCCGGCAAGCAGGGCAATGGTATGATGAATAATCCTAGCCCGAAGGACAGCCTCACCACCTGCGACACGCTTTATGAGGGGGCGGTGGTCTTGCGGCAACCCGCCAAAGGCTATCGGGTCAATTTAGACACGGTGCTGTTGGCCGCCGCTATCCCTATGGTTTCAGGGCAGGCCATAGATATGGGGGCAGGGGTTGGCGGCGTCAGTCTTGGGGCGGCCAGGCGATGCCCCGACCTTCAGATCACCGCCGTCGAACTCGACGCGATGATGGCCGAATTGCTTGAGCAAAATATCACGCGCAATCACATGGCGGATCGCATCACCGCCGCCGCCGCTGATGCGCTGATGGCCAACCCGCCTTGGGCAGGGCAAATGGATTTGGTCATGACCAATCCGCCCTATCATGACGCGGCGTCAAGCCTCTCGCCAAATCCGCAACAATCATTGGCCAAGGCTACGCCTGATCTCGCGGCTTGGATCACGGCGGCGTCGCGCGCGCTCAAACCAAAAGGCCGGCTGGTGATGATCAGTCGTGCTGATCGGTTGGATCATGCGATGGTGGCGCTGTCGGCTGAATTCGGTGAGATTGCCATCAAATCCGTTCAACCAAAACACAATGAACCGGCAAAACGTGTGCTGATTTCCGCCCGAAAAGGGGTCAAAGGGCCTGGTGCGATTTTACCGCCTTTGGTGCTTTACCAAGAAACTTCTAATGAGGGTTCAGGCGAGGTTTCAGGTAAGGCTTCTGGCGGGCAAAACTTGACGCCTGAAATGGCGTTGATCGAGAGCGGCAAGGGCAGCATTGATTTAACAATCCCCGGGCGGCAAATGAAAAATGCAACCGCGACATCTTAACGGCTCCTCTGCCTTGAAAACTGGTCTGAAAGCGCGTAACTAAAAGAGTATGATTAGATTCATCAAACGACTATTTGGCAAAGCGCCGGCTACGGTTCCTGTGATCCGGTTATCAGGGATGATTGCCGCGTCTGCTGGGCCGCGTCGCGGGCTATCCATGGCGAATGTGGCGCCGCTTCTGGATAAGGCTTTTGACATGAAAGGCGCAAAAGCCGTGGCCTTGGCAATCAACTCGCCTGGCGGCTCGCCGGTGCAATCCGCGCTGATTTATGAACGCATCCGCCATTTGTCGCGGGAAAAGGATATTCCTGTGCTTGCGTTTGTCGAAGATGTCGCGGCTTCTGGCGGGTATTGGCTGGCTTGCGCGGGGGATGAAATCTACGTCAACGCGGCGTCGGTCATCGGCTCAATTGGTGTTGTTTCTGCTGGTTTTGGTTTTGAAGGCGCGATTGAGAAAATCGGCGTCACTCGGCGTGTGTATACGGCGGGCAAGCGCAAAGTGATGCTTGATCCCTTTCAGCCGGAAAACCCCGATGATATTGAGCATCTGAAATCATTACAGCAAGATATCCATGATCAATTCACCGCCTTGGTTCGCCATCGCCGTGGCTCTAAACTGACGGCTGGTGAAGATGAATTGTTTTCCGGGGCTTTTTGGACAGGCCGCAAAGCGGTTGACTATGGCCTTGCTGATAAACAAGGCGAATTGCGGCAAACCTTAAAAGAACGTTTTGGTGATAAAGTGAACATTACCTTGATTGAACCGAAACGCTCAATCTTTGGGTTGAGTTCAGGGGGCAGCGGCATCACTTGGGCGGATCGCCTTGCCGATGCGGTGGTCGATAGCGCCATACACCGCGCTCATGAAACCAGCCTGCGCAATCGGCTCGGACTCTGACAAGGCAAGGCTTGAGGGAGGTCATATGTTTACACCTACAAAACTTCTGCTTCTTGGGCTAATTCTGGCGGTGATTTGGTATGGCTATCGGATTATCGAAAAACGCAATGAAGCCGCGAAACACCGGCGCGATCAAACTTCCGCTGATGCCACGGTTGAGATGATTGAATGCAAAACGTGCGGCGCTTGGGTCGATGCCAAGGATGGTTGTTCGATCTGCGGTTGAAGCCGTGTCCATGATCCTATATGTTGCGGGCATCGCAACGCTTATTGACCAGTCGCCATGACCGTATCTGCATCTTCATCTTCCGCCTCGCTTGACCGAAAAAAGAGTTTTCAGTCGATTATTCTGACGCTTCAACAATATTGGGCGGATCAAGGATGCGTGATCTTACAACCCTATGACATGGAAGTTGGGGCAGGAACCTTTCACCCTGCCACCACGTTGCGGGCGCTTGGTCCTGATGATGTGTGGAACGCGGCCTATGTTCAGCCATCGCGCCGTCCGTCTGATGGACGTTTTGGCGAAAACCCAAACCGCCTTCAGCATTATTATCAATTCCAAGTCATCATGAAGCCGTCGCCGGCAAACAGCCAAGATTTATATTTAGGATCGTTAAAAGCCATTGGGCTTGATCCTCTTGATCATGACATTCGTTTTGTGGAAGACGATTGGGAATCGCCGACGCTTGGCGCGGCTGGGCTGGGCTGGGAAGTCTGGTGCGATGGCATGGAAGTCTCGCAATTCACCTATTTTCAGCAAGTGGGCGGCATTGATTGTGATCCTGTGCCAGTGGAATTGACTTATGGCTTAGAACGGTTGGTGATGTTCATTCAAGGCGTTGATAACGTCTATGATTTGGATTGGGATGGCGTGCCAAAAGATCAGGGCGGGAAAGTCTATGGCGATATTTTCCACGGGGCTGAAGTGGATTATTCGCATCATAATTTTGACCGCGCCAATACCGCGATGCTGTTTCAGCATTTTCTTGACGCAGAACAAGAATGCGCCAGCCTTCTCGATGCGGCTCACCCTTTGCCGCTTCCGGCCTATGACCAATGCATGAAAGCCAGTCATATTTTTAATCTTCTGGATGCTCGCGGGGTGATTTCCGTGGCCGAACGTCAAGGCTATATCGGGCGTGTCCGTGCTTTGGCCAAAGGCTGTTGCGAGGCTTGGGTTGCGGCGGGCAAGAAGGATCAGGCCAATGGCTGAGTTGTTTATCGAAATTTTTGGCGAAGAAATCCCCGCGCGTATGCAGCCTGCGGCTGAACAACGGTTTGCGGATGGTTTGGCGCAAACCTTGAAAGATGCTGGCCTCGGGGGCGATGCCCCGCGCACATGGTCAGGCCCTCGGCGGCTTGCGGTGTCAATCTCAGGCGTGGCCTTGACGCAACCGGATTTGAACGAAGAACGCCGAGGCCCCCGGGCTGACGCGCCGGAACAAGCGATTGCAGGCTTTCTCAAAGGGGCAGGGATCACGCGCGATGAGGCTGAAATACGGCCCACGCCAAAAGGTGATTTTCTGTTTGCCGTGATCAATAAAAAAGGCCAAGACGCTGCGGTGATTTTGCCGGAAATGATTCGCGATTTGCTGATGCAATTTTCATGGCCAAAAAGCATGCGCTGGGGGCGGTCGCGGCAACGTTGGGTGCGGCCTCTGCACCGGGTGAGTGTTGTTTTTGACGGGAAGCCCTTGGCGGGCGAATTGCCGCTTGGCGGCGGGGCATCAGTGGTCTTTTCTGCCTCCACCCTAGGCCATCGGATGTTGTCGCCAGAAGAGATAGCCCTGACAGGCGGCGATGATTATGACCATGCCCTCCGCGCCCATCAGGTGATCGCCGATCGCCAAACCCGAATTGACGTGATCACTCAAGCCATGACCAGCCTCACCGAGGCGGAAGGATTTTCGGTCATGGCCGATGAAGGCTTGATGGCTGAAGTCGCTGGTTTGGTTGAATATCCGCATCCGATCATGGGTCAAATTGACGACAGTTTCATGGCGTTGCCGCCGGAAATTTTAGTGGTGTCTATGCGCAGTCACCAAAAATATTTTGCGGTTTCGGACGCCGATGGAAATTTAGCGCCCCGATTTATCACCATTGCGAATATGGCGCCTGATCCGGATCGCGATGCCATGATTCGCGCGGGAAATGAACGGGTGCTAAAAGCCCGGCTTGCCGATGCTCGGTTCTTCTGGGATCAGGATTGCGCGCAACCGTTGATCGAGAATGTGTCAAAACTCAGCGGTATTACCTTCTTTGAAGGGCTTGGTTCCATGGGCGATAAAGCCCAGCGCATTTCATCCCTTGCGGCGAGCATTGCCGCCATGATCGGCGCTGATGCGGAAATGGCAAAACGCGCGGGTCTCTTGGCGAAGGCCGATCTTGTGTCCGAGACGGTGGGTGAATTCCCAGAACTGCAAGGGGTGATCGGCGGCTATCTTGCCGAAAGAGATGAAAACAAGAGCATTGCCCAAGCGATTGCGGGCCACTACCGCCCTGAAGGCCCAGGCGATGCTGTGCCAGAAGACCTCGTGACGATTGCCGTGGCTTTGGCGGATAAGATCGACAGCCTGACCGGATTTTTTGGCATTGGTGAATTGCCAACCGGATCAAAAGACCCGTTTGCTTTGCGGCGTGCTGCTCTGGGTGTCTTGCGCTTGATTACCCATAACAAGTTGGAATTGCGGCTCAAGGATGTTTTTGACCTTGCGGCCAAAGGCTATGGTTTTGATGCGGCGTCTGATGCCTTGATGCCATTTCTCCATGATCGCTTGAAAGTTTGGTTGCGCGATGAAGGCATTCGGCATGATGTGGTGGCGGCGGTGTTGCGCCTTGATGATCCGCGCCATGACGATTTGATGCATCTCTGCCGCCTTGCGAAAGCCTTGGCTGATGTGCTTGAAACCGAAGATGGGCAGGGGCTGATGGCAGGGTATCGACGCGCCAGCAACATCCTCAATGCCGAAGAAAAGAAAGATCAAAAACGCTTTGACGGCAAGGTTGATGTGACTCAGTTGTCGAGTGATGCCGAAATCACCCTCAATGAACAGATCAATTCCATGGCAGGCCACAGCACCGCCACCACCGATGCGATTATTGATCAGATCAATCGTTTGGGCGGGTTGCGCGCGCCGATCGACGCGTTTTTTGAAAACACCACGGTGAATGATGATGATCAACGCGTCCGAGAAAATCGTTTGAATTTGTTAGGCCAAGTCCGTCAGTTGATGGAAGTTTTGGCTAATTTTTCAGCCATTGAAGGCTAAATCCAAGGGGATGATCATGGAAAAATGGGTCTACAGTTTTGGTTCCGGTGAAACAGAGGGTGACGCCACCATGCGCGAATTGCTTGGTGGCAAAGGCGCTAACCTTGCTGAAATGAGCCAGATTGGCTTGCCTGTTCCGCCGGGGTTTTCCATTTCCACCGAAGTTTGCACCTATTATTATGACCATCAGCGGAGTTATCCTGATCGGCTGGCCGCTGAGGTTGATGCCGCGATAACCGCTGTTGAATCCAAGACAGGATTAACATTTGCTGATCCAGAAAACCCGTTGTTGTTGTCGGTGCGATCAGGGTCACGCGCGTCAATGCCGGGGATGATGGATACGGTGCTGAACCTTGGCTTGAATCGCGATGTGGTGAATGGTCTGGCGGAGAAAGCGGGCGATAAGCGGTTTGCTTGGGATTCCTATCGCCGCTTTATTCAAATGTATAGCGATGTTGTTCTTGGCGTTGATCATGGTCTGTTTGAAGACGCGCTGGAACACAAAAAAGATGCTCGCGGTGTTTATGATGATGTCGACTTAACCGGCGATGATCTGGAAGCCTTGGTGAGCGAATATCTTGCCATTGTGGAACAAGAAACGGATGCGCCATTTCCATCATCGCCTCGGGAGCAATTATGGGGCGCCATTGGCGCGGTGTTCGACAGTTGGATGAACCAACGGGCCATCACTTACCGCCGCCTCAATAATATTCCAGCGTCTTGGGGAACGGCGGTGAATGTGCAATCCATGGTCTTTGGCAATATGGGCGATGACTGTGCCACGGGGGTGGCTTTCACGCGCAATCCTTCGACGGGTGAGAATATGTTCTATGGGGAGTTCTTGGTCAACGCCCAAGGCGAAGATGTGGTGGCAGGCATTCGGACGCCGCGCAACCTAACCCGTGATGAACGCATGGCAAGCGGCAATGAAGAATTGTCTATGGAAGAAGAAATGCCTGAAGTGTTCCAGCAATTGGCTGAAACTCGGGTGATCCTCGAAAAGCATTACCGCGATATGCAGGATATCGAATTCACCATCCAGCAAGGGCGGCTTTATATGCTGCAGACGCGCAACGGCAAACGCACCGCAGAAGCGGCCTTGCGGATGGCGGTGGAAATGGCAGAAGAGGGGCTCATCTCTAAAGACGAGGCTATCTTGCGGGTCGATGCCGCTTCACTGGATCAATTGCTTCACCCAACCTTGGACAAATCTGCGGAAAAAACAATGCTGACCCGTGGCTTGCCGGCATCGCCGGGGGCTGCTTCGGGTGAAGTGGTGCTTACCGCGGATAAAGCCGAAGAACGCGCCGCCGCGGGGCATAGCGTGATTTTGGTGCGCTTGGAAACAAGCCCTGAAGATATTCATGGCATGCACGCCGCTGCCGGTATTCTGACCGCGCGAGGCGGGATGACGAGCCATGCGGCGGTGGTTGCTCGTGGCATGGGTCGGGCTTGTGTTTGCGGGGCTGGAGATGTTCGGATTGACGATGACGAAGCGCAAGTGCATATCGGTCATCAAACGGTTTCCGCAGGGGATATCATCACCATTGATGGCGGCACGGGTGAAGTCTTCCTTGGAGCGGTACCAACGATTCAGCCGAAATTGTCTGGCGCGTTTGGCACCTTGATCAGTTGGGCGGATGAAGCGCGGCGGATGAAGATTCGTGCCAATGCTGAAACCCCGCTTGATGCTAAAACCGCGCGTGATTTTGGCGCCGAAGGGATTGGCCTATCTCGGACTGAGCATATGTTCTTTGATGCGGATCGCATTATCGCGATGCGCGAAATGATCATGGCATCCGATACGGCGGGCCGCGAAAAAGCTTTGGCGAAACTCCTGCCGATGCAACGCGATGACTTCGCCGAATTGTTCCGGATTATGGCGGGGCTTCCTGTGACCATTCGATTGCTTGATCCGCCTTTGCATGAATTCCTTCCGCATAGCGCCGAAGACTTGGCTGACGTTGCTGAGGCCGCTGGGGTCAGTGTTCGGGTGGCCAAAGAACGGTCGCTTAAATTGGCAGAAAACAACCCCATGCTTGGGCATCGCGGTTGCCGATTGGCGATCACGTATCCTGAAATTTGCGCGATGCAGGCGCGGGCGATCTTTGAAGCCGCGGCGGTGGTGCAAAAAGAAGGCGCCGATGCGATTATGGCGGAAATCATGGTGCCGCTTGCCGCCACAGCGCGTGAGGTTGAAATCTGCCGAAAAATTATTGATGACACGGCTAAAGCCGTCGCGGCTGAAACAGGGGTGACCTTCACCTATATTGTCGGAACGATGATCGAATTGCCGCGCGCGTCATTGGTGGCGGATCAAATTGCCGAAGAAGCGGAATTCTTCTCCTTTGGCACCAATGATATGACGCAAACGTCCTTGGGGATAAGCCGTGATGATGCCGGCCAGTTTCTGCGTGACTACGCTGAAGCCGATATCTACCCCGTCGATCCTTTTGTTTCGATTGACATTGAAGGTGTTGGCGCGCTGGTGGCCATTGGAGCGGAACGTGGCCGCAAGACCCGCCCGAACATCAAATTAGGGATTTGCGGTGAGCATGGCGGCGACCCAGCATCCATTGATTTCTTCGAAGAGGTTGGGCTTGATTATGTGTCATGCTCACCCTTCCGCGTGCCTGTGGCGCGACTAGCGGCGGCGCAAGCGGCGATTAAAGCCAAATCCTCGAATTAAGACCTTCGCTTCTTCAATAAAAAGGCCAGGACTAGCCTGGCCTTTTTTGGGGGGTGATTAAATTAGCGGGCTTTGCCGCCAACCACTTTTGGTTTTGCCGATTCAATCGTGTGTTCCGCGCCGTTATTGCCGCTTGCGATGTTGATCTTGCGCGGCTTCATGGCTTCTGGGATCACCCGTTGCAATTCGATATGCAACAGCCCGTTTTCAATCGACGCGCCATGGACTTGGATGAAATCTGCCAATTGGAAGCGGCGTTCAAAATTGCGTCCTGCAATCCCGCGATGCAGATAAGTTACGGCTTGTTCAGCGCCTTGATCGCTTTGTGTGCCGCGAATAATCAGCATTTGATCATGGACGGTGACATCAAGTTCAGCGTCTTTGAAGCCTGCAACCGCCATGCTGATGCGGTAATCATCTTCGCCGTGCTTTTCAATATTATAGGGAGGCCAATTGGATTGCGTCTCGGCTCCAGCCATCATGCTGTCGACCATATTGGCCATGCGGTCAAATCCAATGGCGGAACGAAAAATAGGGGTCATGTCTAATGTGTTCATGTTGCATCCTCCTTAAGCAATGCAAGGTCGTAAGGCGGCTTCCCGTTATGGCGAAGCCTGATCTTATCAGCACCATCATGGTCGCTGATAAACTTGATGTAAGAAACGCCAATCAAGGTTTCAAGAGGACAAAACAAAAAGGCCGCCAAAGGCGACCTTGATGAGAAAGTTTGGAAAAGGGATTACTTTGAGCCCAGCCCAGCAAAACGCTTGTTAAAGCGGGCGACCATCCCACCGGCATCAAGAATGCGGTGCTGGCCAGTCCATGCGGGATGCGACTTTGGATCAATGTCCAATTTCAGCACATCACCTTCATTGCCCCAAGTGGAACGTGTTTGATATTCAGTGCCATCTGTCATCACAACAGTGATGGTATGATACTCAGGGTGCAGGTCTTTTTTCATAACAGTCTCCAATAATCACCATGCCGACGGTGATCTCAATGAAAGCGGTTTATACAAACTTATAGACGGGCTGGCAAGCCTTTCTTGAGGAAGAATATGTCGCAGATCAAATGACGATCTGAAATGGCATGTCTTTGGCATCCTATGCTAGGGTAATGAGATGGAAACAGCGTCTTCATTGCCGAAAAAACCATTGTTATCACGCTTGCGGCCATTGCGGTCGCTATGGCCATGGATAAAGCCGCATCGCGCCCAAGTGTTGCAGGCTTTGCTGGCAATCATGTTGGTGGCAGCGTCGCTATTGTCACTTGGTCGCGGCATCGGATATTTAGTGGATAGCGGCCTCAGCCAAGGCGATGGCCAATTGTTGGATCAAGCGGTGCTGATTTGCCTTGGGCTGACGGTGATGTTGGCCATTGGCAGTTACCTCAGGGCGGTGTTGATCAATAAAGTCGCTGAACGGGTGATTGCGGATATTCGAAAATCACTGTTTCGCCATGTCTTAGGTTTGTCCACGTCATGGTTTGAGCAAACGCGAACAGGCGATGTGTTGTCGACCATCAGCGTCGATACAACGTTGATACAAACGGTTGTGGCGTCAACTTTATCCATGGCCATGCGCAATGTGCTGGTGCTGATTGGTGGCGTCACCATGGTGGTGTTAACCTCGCCAAAATTAACCATGATTATTCTTGGGGTGATCCCGCTGGTGGTGGTGCCGGTGATCATCCTTGGCCGCCGCCTTCGCAAGCAATCAAAACAAGCCCAAGATCGCTTGGCTGACGTGTCGGTGGAAGCCGAAGAAGCGATTACCGCCATTCGCACCATCCATGCGTTTGCACGCCAAGAGGTGATCAGCAAAGGGTTTAATCGCGCCGCCGAAGCCAGCCATGATGCTTCCATCAAACGCTTGGTGCTTCGTGGTACGATGAGCGGGATCGTCATCCTGCTGGTGTTTTCCGCCATTACCTTCATTCTCTGGGTTGGGGGCAAGGATTTGTTATCAGGGGAAATGTCGGCAGGCGATTTGTCGTCTTTTGTTTTTTATTCGGCTTTGGTGGCCTCTTCGGTTGGCGCGCTGTCCGATATGACGGGTGAATTGCAACGCGCCGCTGGTGCTGCTGAACGTATCACCGATCTGTTAAGCCAAGAGCAAACGATTGTTGACCCCGTTGATCCCAAACCATTGCCAGAAGGCGCCTTGGGGATTGCGTTTCATCAGGTGTCTTTTGCTTATGCCAGCCGCAACGATCATCCGGTGCTGAACAACATTGATCTTGAAATCAAGCCGAGCGAGAGGATTGCTCTGGTGGGGCCGAGCGGGGCGGGTAAATCAACCTTGATGAATCTTATTCTGCGCCTGAATGACCCAAGCCAAGGGGCGGTGATGATTGGCGGGGTGGACGCGCGCCATGTTTCAATCAACAACCTGCGAGGGGTGATGGGTCTTGTGCCACAAGAAACAGCGTTATTTTCAGGCACGATTGCCAGCAATATCGGGTTTGGTCGCCCTGACGCTGATCTGGATATGATCCGAACGGCGGCGATGAAAGCCAATGCCCATGAATTTATCATGGCCTTGCCTCAAGCCTATGACACGCCAGTGGGGGAAAAGGGCGTGCGACTCTCAGGCGGACAACGGCAACGGATCGCGATTGCCCGTGCTGTGCTGAAAGACCCACAAATTCTGCTTCTGGACGAGGCCACGTCATCGCTTGACGCTCAATCCGAACAAGCCGTGCAATCGGCGCTTGAGCAATTGATGCGCGATCGCACCACCGTGGTGATTGCCCACCGGCTTTCAACCGTGATCAAAGCCGATCGTATCATTGTGATGGATGAAGGCCGCATCGTTGCCATGGGCAGTCACGAAGACTTGCTGGCAACATCCCCCCTTTACCATGAATTGGCATCCTTGCAGTTTTTGACAGGGGCATAAAAAAGGGCAGGGCGTGATGGCAAGGGTTAATTGGTCAAGTCGCCGATTAAGGTGGTGCCAGTCTCATGGTGGCGGAGGTCAAAACCACCTTCCAGCACGCCTGTTTCGGCCAAGTCTTTGTTGATAAACAGCCCCGCCGCCTCATCCATGAAATATACCGATCTATCAACCGTCAGCACCATATCCGCTTGGGCGAGGCTCTGAAGGTGATCATAGACAATGTCGCGGTGCAAATCGCCGCTCAGCACATAGCGGCCAGAAGCATCGGAAGCGAAGAGATTGATCACTTGCGCCTGCAAATTATGAAGATTGATCGCAACATCACTGGTGCCGTTCAGAACCACGCCCGAACAAACGCCGCCGAGGCATTGCACGGCGGTCGTGGCTTGGAAAGAGGCAATATCACTTAATGCCATTTGGCCTTGATCGGATGGCATAGGGTTAAGTTCTGGAGCGACGTCTATCACCAAGACATCAAGATCACGCTGAGAGGCGTGATCCATGATCGCTTGATCCGTCAGCTTTGCTAGATCGTCGGTTAACTGATCAATAACCGCTAAACTGTCAGCAAGCGGAGGAAACGCAACCGCCGGGTCTAACGGCGATATCGCTTCTTCGGATGAGGGGCGAGGTGCGGAAAAGACGACTGAGACAATCATTTGATCATTTGGCATTTGATCATCTGGCATTTGATCATCTGGCATTTGATCATCTGGCTGTTGATCATATGTTGCGTTCTTCGGGATAGAACATCCTGCAAGGCTGATCATCAGTACGGTGATCAGGCTCGTGATCAGGCCGGTGATGGGCA
>CAYNQW010000038.1:0-13266 GCA_964399415.1 uncultured Hyphomicrobiales bacterium | reverse complement strand
GGACTCATAATCCGTCGGTCCCAGGTTCGAGTCCTGGTGGGCCCACCATTAAAATCAATAAGTTAGAGAAGTTTAGTCTCAGCAACTCTTCCCGTCTTCCCTTCTAGACTACACCTAGACTACATAAGTGCTAGGCCAGCACGATCCTTATCCCAATTAAGCTCTCCGGAACTACCACCCCCCCGGGGGCGGGATGACTCGCTTTAATTGAGTCAGTACCTGACAAGACTTGCTTGAAAGGATTTTGAGATGAGAGCATTAGTAGGAGAATTGGCGCCGATGCACTTCAGTGCTTTTTTCATGGGTTTTATGTCTCAGCTTAATGGTATGGAATTCAGGGCAAGCTAATTAACCATGCGCTCAATGCCTGCCCAGTAAGGCTCGCGCAATTGGTTTTTCAACACTTTGCCGCTGGCGTTTCTAGGTAATGCATCAACAAACTCCACCTGGCGAGGTAGCTTATAGCCAGCGAGATGGGAACGGCAGAATTCGATCAGTTCTTCTGTCGTCGGTTTTTCCTCACCTTGTAATACCAGGAAGGCCAGCACCGATTCTCCCCATTGCTCGCTGGGAATACCGATCACGGCCGCATCTGCTACTGCCGGGTGTTGAAACAGTGCATTCTCAACCTCGGCTGGGTAGATGTTCTCGCCACCTGACACGATCATGTCCTTGATGCGATCCTGGACATAGATGTAACCGTTCTCGTCCATTCTTGCTGCATCACCCGTGTGCATCCATCCGCCTTTAAGTGTCTCGGCGGTTGCGTCCGGTTTGTTCCAGTAGCCGGTCATGACCTGTGGGCCCCGAACCTGAAGTTCTCCTACCGTCCCAAAAGGCACTTCCTGGTCGTTTTCGTCGGCTATTCTGACGTCGGTGCCCAGTACCGCGCGACCGGCAGACGTCAAGAGTTCAGGTTCACTCTCTACCGCTCTGACATGGTCTTCCGGGCTCAGGCCGGTGGCGAGACAGGACAATTCGGTCATGCCGAACCCTTGAGAAAATTCACAGCCGAATTTTTCCATAGCGTTGACCAACACTTCTTTGGCGATAGGGCTGGCGCCATAGGTGATGCGGCGCAGCGAAGAAAAATCGCGACTGCTCAGGTCGGGCACGTAAACCAGGCAGGCCTGAATCATGGCTGGCACCAGGGTGACAATAGTGATTTTTTCATTTTCCAGTTTGTTGGCGACGTTGGTCGGATCAAAGGCTTCGAGAATAACCAGGGAGCCACCTCTGGCAATGACCAGCATCGCCGTAACGGCGGCAGCGACATGGTACATGGGAGCCACGATCAGATTTCGCTCACAAGAAGCTTCCATGCCGCTAAAGAGCATGCCTGCTGAAATGTTTTCACAGACAGAATAATGATTTGACATGACACCTTTTGGTAAACCTGTAGTGCCGCTGGTATACATCTGGTAAAGCTGGTCGGTATCCGCGACATCGGCAGCAGGTTTGCTGTCATCGCTTACCAGCCAATCACCGTAGCTAGCCCAGCCTTCCTTGTTATTGCTGCCATCTAAATGAATGAGTGCCTGTACACTTTCAAGTTCATCGCGAACTGCATCGACCCCGTCACTGAATTCGGCTTGGCTGAACAGCAGTTTGCTGCCGGAGTCATTTACAATATAGAGCACTTCTCTTGGTGCGAGGCGATAATTGAGAGGAACCGGGACGACACCCACCTTTGCTGCACCGTAGTACATGATGACCATATCGATGGAGTTGAGGGAGATGTAGGTGAAGCGATCGCCTTTTTTAAGCCCCTGGGTCAGCAAGGAATTGGCGAAGCGATTGGCAAGGCGATCGACTTCCTGGTAAGTCAGTATGCGGTCATCCATTGCCGCGCAGGGGTGATCTGGTGTTTCCCTGGCGAAAAACTCAAGGTAATCATGTAGGCGCATGGCATTGCTCCTGCTTCAGAATTTTCAGTAAGCCGCTCTCTCGATTTGAAAGTTAAGTCAATGAGCCAACGTTGAACAATGTTCTTCTGGTAATTGAGTTGATGAAGATAGCACGAGGGAGACTTTTTGAAATCAGAATCATCGCTTCTAGCTGCACAGCTCTGTTTGAGCAGGAATTCCCTGTCTGAGCTGTTACAGCCATACCTCCCGGTTTTCATGTCTGCCGATGTCTCTCGACAGGCGCATCTTCATCAGTTCAGCCATGCCGCATGCCTGCAAGAGATCAAGCACGCCTTTTTTATCATCTTCTGCTAGTGATTCCACATAGTTCTGCATTCGACTCAATAAATAGAAGCGGTAGGGCTGCGCTATGGCATTCACTGTGGTGTCTGCCACTTGGAAACTGGCAATCCCGACTTGTCGTTCGGCGGTGGTGTTGGCTGCCATTTCCTTGTTCTGCTCCAGCCAGTCGTTGATGGTTTCCGCTGCTGCACCGGTTTCCGGCATGAAATCGATGGCAATGTGTTGCAGCACCTCGATCAGGGTCTGGGGTATTTCGTCATCGGGCAGATAGTCCTCTTCCTTTCGATCATACTCCCCGATGTCCGGCTCGGGCCGGTTCATGCGTTCGACCCAGCGGAACAGGCGAATAGCCCTGGTCTGCATCAGGCGAATCGATTTTGGATCCCGGCCGAGATGGGCAAACAGGGGTGCGATCATTCCGAAGTCGCCAATACTTGGCTTGCCGCCAAACAGGTAAGGATTGCCTGCGAAGTGTCGGTCCAGTTTTTCGATAAGGTCACAGTACAGCGATTCCACGAGTTCGAAGGTCGCTGGTACGGCGCCGAAAGTTTCCCCTGCGTTGCGCATTCTATCCATCTGCTTTTCGGCCATTTCCCTTTTGTCCAGGTTGGGAGGGATGTAGCACTCAAAATGAAAAGTCAGGAACTCGAGGTTCTCTTCCGGAAAGTTCCAGCGATAGTGCATGGCCGGTCGCAGCAATCCTTCGGTGCCAATAACATCGAACAACAGGCTCAAGGTTCTCTGTTTAGGCGTCGAGGGAGAAAAGCGCTGACTACTTTTCTCTTCAAAGTGATCGATAATCGCGGCGCCATCTCGAATGACCTCACCGGTCTCCGTTTCAATGACCGGCACACTGCGGCGCCCGCCCATCTTTGGTAAGACCTGTTCGAAATAGTGTTGAGACACCGGTACCGTTTCCCGATAGGGCAGGCCAGCCTTGATGAGGTAGCTACGTGCTCTGCCGGTGTAGAGCGAAAGAGATGAACCGTAAAGTGTAATTTCAGACATAGTATGCAATAGACTTCTAGGTGAAAGATTGATTAGGTAGCGCGTTGGAAATATTCAGTTCGTTACTCGAATCAGGGCTAATGATTCAGGAAGGCGTCGTGGCCCTGTTGTCATTGAAAATCAGAGCTGGCCGATACCCAGATCACCTTTCAATTCGACGTTGAGTTGCCCTTCAAGCCCTGCCTTGCGATGAATGGCACTGGCCTGGTAGTCGGGATCCTGGATCATGGCAAGCATGGCTTTGCGGCTGGGATACATGACCAGGGCAACGCTATCCCACAGATCTTCTACCTCTCCCAGCATCAGGCGACTTACCTGACCACCAAAAATCATCTTGCCACCTACCTTTGCCACGTGTGCTTCAACTTCGCCTGCATATATTCTGTAGGCTTCTGCGCCGGAGGCGTCGGTTTCACGACCATCATCGTAGCTCGCGTGTTCTTTGTACTTGAGCAGGTTGAGCATGTAGATCGGTGTGTCGGTATCGCCTTCCTGGAAACCCTTGATCTGTTCCTGGTTGGGCTGGACTTTGTTTTCAACAATCATAACGAGCTTCTACTTTTAATCAGTGAATGGATGACAGGGAGATAGCCTGGACACGCCGAGTGCCTGCAGACAGACACTCTAATTAGTCCAGATGATGGTTTCGCGTTCACCTTCCGGTTCATTTTCGAGTGTGTAGTCGATGGAGACTTCCCGGTCGGTTAATCCTGGCCAGAGTGGCTCGCTCATCTGTCCATCGATTTCATAGAGAGTCTGCATCAAGAGTTCGGCGCGATCAGGTTGGCTGTCGATCAGGTTATTCTGTTCCGTCGGGTCGTTGTTCAGGTTGTAGAGCCAGCGTTGCCCGTTCTGTTCCTGAATCTGGAGTTTCCAGCCATCCTGCTGCACGACTTTGTAGCCTGCATCACGCCAGTAGAGTGGCCGGTTCAGTGGCGGTTGTTCGGCATCCAAAGCCGCGTTCAGAATATCGACCCCATCGATAACGCGATCATCTGGTATGTCGATGCCTGCGGCGGCCAGCACCGTGGGAAACACGTCGATATGGGCGACGGGGGAGCCGTATTCAGATGCTGCCGGAATCCGTGCCGGCCATTTGATGAAGTAGGGCACACGAATACCGCCCTCGAAGAAACTGAGTTTCCAGCCGCGATAGGGTTGATTGATGTCTGTTAAGCCCAGGTAGTTTGCGCCACCGTTATCGCTGGTGAAGATCACGATGGTATTTTCTTCCAGACCGTTTTCTTCCAGTGCCGCAAGAACCTGACCGATACCGCGGTCAAGACCGCGTAACATGGCAGCATAGGTACGCTCGGTATGATCCTCAATATGGCTTAGCGCATCATAGTCCGACTTTTCCGCCTGCAGTGGCGTATGGGGTGCGTTATAGGACAGAAACATGAAAAACGGCCGGTTTGCATTGGCCTCGATTGCGGAGACGGCTTCTCGTGATAGGTAATCCGTCATATGGGAATCTGGTTTGAAGGTTTCTCCCTGGTTGTAACTGATGGCAAATCGCTGGCTCGCCCACAGAAAATTATCGATGGGATCGAATTCCTGACGAGAGTTTACGACCTGCGGATCATCGACATCCATAAAGAGTCTGGCGCCACCGTTAAAACCGAGGAACTCATCGAAGCCCTGGTCATTTGGCACTGTGCCTTCAACACTACCCAGATGCCACTTGCCAAGCAGGATGGAGTGGTAGTCTTTTTCCTTCAGCGATTCAGCGATTGTCAGTTCGCTGCTGGGTAGACCCAACTCTGAAGGTGGAGGATATTCTGCATTCTCATCAATCCATCTACCTCCTGTCTGGCGCGCAAAGCCCGGAGAGGTTGGTGTAAATTCGAATCCGGTTCGAGGGCCATAACGACCGGTTAAAAGGGCCGCTCTTGAAGGCGCGCAGGTGGCGTTTCCGGCATAGGCTCGCGGGAAATGCATGCCCTGCTGGGCGATAGAATCAATATTGGGAGTGGGCACGGTTCCGCCGGCAATACCGCCGCCGTAGTGAGTAATATCATTCCAGCCCAGGTCGTCGGCCAGTATTAGAACGATGTTGGGTGGCTTGGCATCACTGGCAGGAGATGCCGTATCCGGTCCAGCCTGCCAGCTAAACGGTCTACTTTCGGCGGCTTCTGCGGTAAGTGAAATTCGATCCAGGCGACCATGTTGCAGGGCGAGTAACAGCAAGCAAAATGCCAGTATCGCGGCGATTTCTGTTCTAAGTTTCACGGGGTTCGGGATGCCTTATTCGGGTGCTTTTGTTTCGCCGATCCTCTGGCCGATCCATCGATAGTAGCATGATAAATAATGATGTACATTATTTTGCTAGTGGCTATCATGGCTTGTAATCATTGCAGCCTGGAAATGCCGATTGAATCGATTGGGTTACAGTGCCGAGCTTTGAACTGAATAAGGGAGTGAGTAAATGGCCGAGGTCGAATATCGACAGGCGCGCACGGTAGCCACGCGTACCCGGCTCATGCGAGCAATGGAAAAACTTTGTGCGCAACAAGGGGTTGAAAACGTTACGGTGCGAGCGGTAGTCGAGGCGGCAGGGCAGAAAAACGAGTCGGCCCTGCAGTATCACTTCAAGAATCGAAAAGGCTTGATTGATGCCATTCACAGGTCTCGATTCGTCCAGACCCAGGAAAAAAGGCGCGAGCTATTAACTCAATGCCTGTCAAACAACTCAGCGCCATCGGTTCGGGATCTCTGCAATTTGATGGTAGCCCCTACTTTTCAGTTGTGCCGAACTGATGCGGGTTATCGACAGTGGATTAAAGCCTTCGGTGCCATTAATGCCTCGGTCAGACATCCCATGATGGAGGAAGAAGTCATTGAAGAAAGCAACAGTATCCAGATTATTGCAAAGCTCTTGCGTGAACAGTTACCCGAGCTTGGCGAGGCATTGTTTGATGATCGCTATCTAACTGTGGTCCGATTTTCCGGATTATCGATGTCGAACCATGCCAAGGAGAAGAATGCATTCCAGGGGCCTGATTCTGATTTTTTCATCAGCAATCTGGTCGATTTGTTGGCGGGCATATTTACCGCAGAAGTATCCAGTGAAACGCAGGCGTTGATCGGGAAGCGCAAACGATAAATGCGGCGCAGGGCAATCAAGAAATATTTCGGAGAAAATAACATGAAGGAAATCAAATCAGAAAAGAGTAGCAAGAGCAGGCGTGAGTTTGTCACCAATTCAGGCGCAGCAGCTGGCTTCGCTGCACTGGCCGGACTATTCAGCCAGGGGGCACAGGCACAAACCATGGAGATAAATGCCATGGGCCCTACACCGGAGCAGGCTCAGGCCTTTGCCCAGCTTCCGGACAGGCCCGTGGTAATGGTAAACCTGACCAAGTTCAGCCGTGATGGCGCCGGTGCGAGTGACTATGCACAATACAGTGAAGACGTTGGAAAAATTCTGGCAAGCATCGGTGCCGAAGTGATTTTCCGCGGCGAGTGTCGCATGACATTTATTGGTGGCACCGAATGGGATGCAATCGCCCTGGTGCGCTATCCCAACTCACGGGCCTTATTGCAGATGGCACAATCGTCTGAGTATCAGGCCATTTCTGGCAATCGCAGTTCTGGTTTAGATGGGCAGATGAATCTCGCAGTCTTTGAAACTTAGCCCGGATGCTTCACCTGGCGGATAGACAGGAAAAACATCACGGGAATCAGTAACACCAGCACTAACTGGACGATTGCCGCAGGTGCGACACCGGCGGTTTCAATAGATTTGAAAAAGCCCAGGGCGATTCTCGAACTCCATTCGAAGAAGAGAAACAGGTACATCAGGGGAATCAGGCATCGATATCGCAAGGCAACCAGCAGATACATGAATCCCACCATGAGCTGAGCGATTCCCCACTGAGCAAAAATGAAAACCACCGCTTCAGCACCACTCTGGCTAAAGGTGTCCAAGGGGATGGTGGCAATGGACTGGGCTCCTCCATCGGCGGCGAAGATGTGGATACAACTTCTGCCTATCGTCACCAGGGTAATGAAGAAGAAAAAATACAGGCCCTGTTTGTGACCCTTGTAGGTATTGTCCACCTGGCTAGGAAAAATTATCTGCAGCATGGCAATCATTCTCTGTCAGTTGTTGGAGTGGTTTGCTGTTAGAGGGAGACTATTATGCCTCTGCTCGGCGCTACCGAAGAATCCAGCATATCTTTCCAGATCTGACTGGCTGCCTCTGCGCCGCTTAACCTTTCGATTCTGATCTGGTCTTTGACTTGCTCTGCGAGTTTAACCGATGCCTCGCTGGCTTTGGCAAACAATACGCCGGCGCCCCATTCCTTATCCCGTTTGGCAATCTGACCTGGAGCAAAGAAGAAGGTTGGTCTGGCACCGGGCAAATCAGACCCGCGTCGTTCTGTCTCCCAATGGGTAGCGCCAACCATGCAGCTCTCAACCAGCTTGTCGGTCAGGTGATGATGGAGTGTGTTGGTGAGCGATCCGTTTCCGGACATGTCGACATAGGCGGTGGTGAGTGTGGCATCGATGTCAGTTTCATTGCCATAGTGAATAAGCTCGTCACAGCAACCCAGGCTCATGACAAAATCACGATTCGCCTCGGAGGTAATGCCGATCACCCTGGGGCGGGGTGCTGGTGCCCCATGTACCAGGCAGGCCAGCCCGAGACCCGTCTTGGAAGACACCGAACCGATCACCAGTTGTTCAGCACCGAAATAGTTGTTGTCGATAAAATAGTCCATCAGTACATAGGAGGTTAAGAGCAGAGGGAACAACAGACAGCGCTCATCTTCGAGTTGCTGAAGGATTTCTGGTTCGCCCCCCGTGCGGCGATACTGGTTATACAAGGCGGCGAGTTCTCTCCGGTGTGCGGTCTCATCGGTAAAACTATCTTCCCTGATGCTGCCCGGCTGCAGTACCAGTTCGCTGCTCATGGGAAAGAAACCCCAGAGTCTTTCGCCAACAGCTATCTCATCGCAGCGGGACTCGGTGACTTCTGCAATACTCCAGGCCGGGACCTTGCCCCAATTCTCCTCGGCCGGAAAAAACTGCCAGTAGCCAATCTGGTCACCGCTAAGGGCGTAACTGACATTGTTGGCAGTCAGGCCGAACTTGTCGATGGCAACACGGATTTGCCCGTCCTGTAGTGATGTAGATTCGAGGGTGACGATTTTCGTGTCCCGAAAATTTTCCCGGTTTACCCACAGTTCAGTGACGTTTGCCATAGTTTCACTCCAGAATTAATCTAGTCAGCATCTTAAAAGAACGGGTTAAAGGTCAGCTTGCATCCAGGAACTTGCTGATTTCACCAACCAGGAAATCTGGCGCATCTTCCTGGATAAAGTGACTCGCACTTTCATAGACCTTATGGGCCTGTCCCACCGCGCCAGGGATATTCTTTATCAGAATCTTTTCGTGGCCCTTCGTTACCGGGTCCTGCGCGCCAAACAGGGTAAGAAAGGGTTGCTCAAAGCTTTGTAATTTTTCCCAGGCGGCTTTGTTCAAGGGAACTCCCGGGTTATCGGGTAATACCGGAATGAGGGAAGGGAAGGAGCAGATGCCGGCTTGATATTCCTTGCCAGGAAAAGGGGCCATGTATCCTCTTAATACTTCTGCGCTTGGTGGTTGCATAAAGGAAGGCTTGAAAACCTGCTCCCAGGGAAACTCGGTTGCGTCTTTCATCATTGAAAGCCACATGTCAAAAAACTCCGATGCACCCAATCCTATCGGTAACCCGGTATTGGCAGCTATAGCACGCTTGAAGCGTTCGGGATGCTGTGCCAGCAGGTAGAGTCCTATGCTACCGCCCCAGTCCTGGCCAAACCAGGTGATATCGGTCAGCTCATTAGCAAGCAGCCATTTACTCATCCAGTCATGGTGGCGAGCCAGGCTGTAGTCTTCTCTATTCGCAGGTTTGTCAGATCGACCCAGACCCACCAGATCCACCGAGATTACCCGGTAGCCTGTTGCGGCCAGGGGTTTGATCATATGGCGATGCAGGTATGACCAGGTGGGATTGCCGTGCATTAGCAGAATCGGTTCTGCATTGGGATCGCCTTCATCCACGTGATGGAGGCGAATATCGGTACCGTCCTCGTCCTTGATCGTGGTGTAGTGGGGCGCGAAATCGTAATCCTGCAGGTTTTCAAACCGCTCGTCAGGAGTTCTCAGTATCTCCATTCGTTGTTTCCTTTTTGATTGCTATCGAGTGCAAGCAAGTTGCATTCAATTGATTTTGATTAACAGTTTGCCTTGATTCCGGCCTTCGAACAGCATGTCGTAAGCTTCCGGGAAACGTTCGATTCCCTCCAGTACATGCTGGCGAAACTTTAATGAGCCATCCTGGTGGCCCTTGAGCAGTACTGCAAGCGCTTCGCTTACGCGGTTCATGTAGTCACGCATCGTGAAACCCTGCATGGTCAGACTGTGAGTGACAATCTGCATATAGTTGGCGGGGCCACGTGCCTGCTCCCAGTCACCGTATTGAGAAATGCCGCCACAGACGACGATGCGGCCGTGCCGGTTCATCTGCATGAGTGCAGCATCCAGCACCTCACCGCCAACATTGTCGAAATATACATCGATGCCATCCGGTGCGTTCTTTCTCAAAGCAGTTGTGATGTCTTCGTTGCGGTAGTCGATGGCCCCTTCGAGATTCAGTTCATCAAGCAGGAATGCTTTCTTTTCCGGTCCACCGGCAATGCCAACGACTCGCGCGCCTTCAAGCCGTGCGATCTGGGAGGCGATACTGCCCACCGCCCCTGCGGCCGATGAGACGACGACGGTCTGGCCGGGCTGTGGTCGGCCGATATCAGTCATGCCGAAGTAGGCCGTGTAACCGGTCATGCCCAGGGCGCTAAGATACAAAGGCGCTGGGGCGAGTGCGGTATCCACCTTGCGCAGTTGCCGGGCAGGTAATACCACATGGGTACTCACGCCCGTAAAACCAGTGACAACATCACCGACAGCCAGCGAGTCGCAACGGGATTCGATGACTTCGCCTACCCCGAAAGCTCGCATAACCTCGCCAGGTTTTACCGGTGGCATATAACTGCGTTTATTGGTTATCCATCCACTCATGCCGGGATCGACCGAGATCCAGTCCACACGCAGTTTCACCTCTCCTGGAGCCGGTTGCTGCACCGGGTCATGGCTGAGCTGCCAGAAGTCGGCGACTTTGCGCCCTGCCGGATAGTCGATGAGTCGGTATTGGGAAGTAGTCACGGGATTCAAGGCTTGAATAAGGTTGAGTAAGGACTAAAGGAAATTCAGCCCTAAGCTAACACAAAAAATAATGACTAACATTAACTAATTAATGAATATCATTAGAAAGCATATTTTCTGTACGCTCACGAAGAGTGCGGTTTACCCGGCTTGAATTGTAGGATCGGTTCGGAAGAGGTTTGGTAACAGATGCTTCTAATAAGTGGGCTAGAGTAAAGATACAGTGCTGTATTTATACTCTGCCCCCTCTTTTCTTCTACTCTGACCCCATGGGACCTGTATTTTCCGGCTCACTAACTTGTTGAAGGCCTCTGAATATAGTCACCAAGATTACACTCACCCAAATCCCGTAGGCGAGGGCAGCTGTGGCTACCCAATTGGTGGGCAAGATCAAGAAAGCTGCAATCCAGAAAGAGAGGAAAATCGGGATTCGACGCATTGCTCTTTTGGCTCTTTGTAGCGAGGATAGTTTGCTATTGGTATTCAAGAAGGGGACCGGCCGTATAAACCAACCGTTGGCTAGGAGCAGTGCGACAAAGACTGGAAAAGGTCTACCCTTGGAATCCAGCTCAGGTTCTCTATCCAGTTGTGCGTCTTCAATCAAGTCTTTCTGCTCAAGTGATTCAGCAACCTTTTGGTAGACGTAACTTGCTGTTGGCCGCTCTACGGCGCCACCTATGTTTGCGCGAGTCGGCACACTGCGCCAGCGGTAAAGAATCTTTCTGTTGTGATCAATGCTAATAACACCGGGCTGAAAATAGCCATTGGGGTGGGAGAGGCGCGCATCTGTATTCGTGATAAAGGAGGTCTGTTCATTCACGAACAATTCCAGCCAGCCCTTCTCTTTACATTGCTCAGCAATTTCCTGATGAGGATCGCCGACAGTATCAAAGGAAAGCTCCCATTCCGATTTTGCCGCATCGGCAAGTCGCTGAGGCTCGCTTACGATTGCATACAGCTCGCCACCCGCTGCCCGAATTTTTTCGACAACGCCTTCTTCAACATAGCCCCGTAACTCGAGGCGACAGGGAGGTCACCAGAACCCGCGGTAAAAAACCAACACGACGAATTTGTGCTTGTTGATGGCATCGTCCAGCCACGCCTTCCTGGCCCCTGGGGGAGGGTCGAGTTCCGCTTGGGTACCATTTGCTATAGGTGCTTCATCAGCAAATGAAACAACAAAACTGTCTCCGTCTCGGCAAACGTTGAACTTCTTTTGCTGACACACATCACCGCCGCAGAGCACGAGGCGAAGCTCTTTTTCATCGCTCGACGTCATTGAGTCTTCGGCGTCGACAATGCCCGTGACTTCGAATTTGTCTGCGGATTGGGCATTAAACCAATTGATCGCTGCATCCACTTCCGGTTGCAGGGCTTGAGGTATTGAGTCACTTACTCTGGCCACTGTGGTTCCTGATGCACTTTTAGTCGGCGGACCGCCATTGAGAGGCAAATTCTAGCGCAATAAATAATGTTGTGCATTAGATAATTAATCGTTAGCATTATCAACCTGTTTAATGAACTTTTCCTTCAAACAGTTGCAGTTTGAGTCACTTGAGGAGCTAGTAAATGACCGCTTTGGAAGCCCGCCAGGCCAGGGCTGTAGACACCCGGAACAGATTGATGCGGGCGATGGAGAAGCTCAGTGCCCAAAAGGGGTCTGAAAACGTTTCCGTTAAGGAGTTGATAGCAACGGCGGGGCAGAAGAATGTGTCTGTGTTGCAATACCATTTCGGCAGCATGGAAGGTCTGCTAACGGCGATTCACCAATCAAGATTTGTTCAAACCCAGACCAAGAGGCGAGAGTTGCTAGCTGAGTCTCTGGCAAGGGATACCTCTGCTCCTCTGAGAGACCTTTGTTATTTGCTGGTAGGTCCTACGTTTCAACTCTGTAAAAGTGATTCGGGGCACAGGCGGTGGGTCAAAGCCTGGGGCGCAAAGAACGCAGCTCTGTTACATCCGACCCTTGAGGAAAAGGCTCTGGATGAAGGTAACAGTCTTCAAATAATCAAGAACTTTCTCAAGGCATCGCTGCCTCATCTTGACAGCTCAATGTTCGAGAACCGCTACCTCAGTGTTGTGAGATTCTCAAATCTGTCTATGTCCAATCAGGCAAGAGAAAAAGGAGGCTTTAGTGGGAAGAAAGCAGACTTCTTCTTGAGTAATTTGGTGGACTTGCTCGAGGGTATGTTCATGGCTGAAGTTTCAGACGAGACAAAAGTGCAGCTAAAGAAGTTGTGAATTCGTAGCACTGTAAAGAGAACAGCTCGACTCAAGGAGCCAAAACGTGAAGTGCAGGTTTCTCAATTGTTCTATTTTCACACCCTGATTTATTGAGGAGATGACATATGTTGAAACTACACTTTGCGCCAAACTCCCGCGCAAGCCGCACCCTTTGGCTGCTAGAAGAGCTGGGTCTCGATTATGAATTGAATCGGATGGAGTTCAATCCAAAAGATCTGAAGTCTGATGAGCATCGTGCACGTCACCCATTGGGAAGAATCCCCGTGCTGGAAGATGGAGATGTCAGCATTTTCGAATCCGGCGCGATTGCTGAGTACCTCCTGGATTGTCACAAGAATGGTGGACTCAAACCAGACACCGATGATCCTCGGTACCCGGAATACCTGCAATGGTTCCACTATTGCGAAGGGATGGTTATGCCACCCATCAACACCATCGTTGTGCACACACTTTTATTACCTCCAGAAAGGCAGGATGCAACGGTGCGCGAGCAGGCGCAGCGACTTCTCGCAAAGGCCTGGGCGCCAGTGGAAGAAGCAATCGAAGGCAGGGACTATCTGATCGGTGACTTTTCAGCGGCAGACACCATGCTGGG